>JBLMYN010000414.1:0-7908 GCA_050258305.1 Actinomycetota bacterium | reverse complement strand
CCGACAAGCGTTGGCTGGACGAGGACGTCCGCTGGATCATCACCGACGAGGAGAAGGCGGCTTTCCTGCAGCTCAGCAACGAGGAGGAGCGCGAACAGTTCATCGAGCAGTTCTGGCTTCGCCGCGACCCCACCCCTGACACCGAAGAGAACGAGTACAAGGAAGAGCACTACCGGCGCATCGCCTACGCCAACGAACACTTCGCGGCCGGCATGCCCGGCTGGAAAACCGACCGTGGAAGGACTTACATCATGTTTGGTCCTCCTAACGATATTGAGTCTCATCCCATGGGAGGGCCATATCAGCGTTCGGCGGAGGAAGGCGGCGGTGAAACCGAGACCTATCCTTTCGAAGTATGGCACTACAACTATCTCGAAGGAATCGGCCAGAACATCGATATCGAGTTTGTCGACGATTGCGGTTGCGGCGCCTATGAGATGACGATGGACAGATCGCGCAAGGACGCGCTGCTTCACGTGCCCGGCGCCGGGCTTACCACATTTGAAGAAATGGGCATGGCGAACAAAGCCGACCGCTTCCGTGGAGGCATTGAATCGCTGGGAGCGGGTCCCTTCAACCGTAACCTGCAGACCAAGGAATTTGACCGGCTGGAGCAATTCGCGAAGTTGAATACTCCTCCTCCGGTGAAATTCAAAGAGCTGAACGAAATCGTCACTTCGCACATCCGCTATAATCTGCTGCCTTTTGACGTTAATGTCGATTTCGTCAAGCTCACGTCAGACACCGTTTTGATGCCCATCACGCTCCAGGTTCCGCTGCGCAATCTCACCTGGACCAACAAAGACGGAGTCGATCGCGCGGTCCTCAACGTCTTCATGAAATTGAGCACGCTTTCGGGTCGGACGATCCAGACGCTCGAAGACACCATCCGCAAGGACGTTCCTGCCGAACTCCTGGACAAGGAACTCACCAACGTCGCTCTCTGGCCCAAGGCCGTGCCCATGCGCCCCGGCCTCTACCGCCTCGACGTCGTCGTAAAGGACGTCAACGGCGACAAGGTGGGCACCTACAGCCGCGGCTGGACGGTTCCCGACTTTTCTGATGACCGCCTGACCGCCTCAAGCCTCATTCTCGCCGACCAGATGGAGCCTGTTCCTGCCCGCGAAATCGGCACCGGCGAGTTCGTTATCGGACAAAACAAGGTTCGTCCCCGGGTACAGCCTTCCAATGGCAAGCCCGCATCCTTTAAGAAGAGCGAAAAGGTTAATTTCTGGATGCAGGTTTACAATCTCGGAATCGACCCGCAAACCAAAAAGGCATCGGCGACCGTTGAATATCAGGTAGTCAATACCGCAAATCACCAACCCGTGGTAAACTTTACGGAATCAACGGCCCAGATGGGTAATATTGGCGACCAGATGACGCTGGAAAAGAGCCTTCCAGCGAACAGTCTTCCGCCCGGTGTTTACCAGGTAACGATCAAGGTGAACGATTTGGTTTCCAAACAAACCATTTCGCCCATGGCAAAATTCGCGATCCAGTAATCCGGTGAATCCACTTCATTGAGGTGGTGGAGATGACCCGTAAACTCGGATGTTGTTTCATGATCTGCATGCTGGCCGCGCCTGCTTTCGCGGCCCGCGTCGGCATCATCTCCGGCTATGTTCGTGACACCTCCGGCAACCCGCAGATGGGCGCTGTGGTGGAGATTTTTGCTTCCGCCACCAGCATGCCCACCACCGTATTTACTGACTCTCATGGCCACTATTCCGCGGAAAATGTGCCCGCCGGCAAATACCAGGTCAGGGCCAGCGCCGTTTCTTTCCTGCCCTCCCTGCGCGAGAACGTAAAAGTCAATTCCGGCGCCCACGTGCTTCTGGATATGACCCTGAACACGCTGGCCGACGCCCTCAAGCTGTTTCCGCCGCGCCGCACCAGGGCTACCGAGCCCGATGACTGGCACTGGACTTTGCGGTCTTCTGCCAACCGCCCCGTGCTCCGCGTGCTTGAGCCGGACAAAAACAGGGGCCTTGTTGTCGTTTCCCGCAGCCAGAGTCCTGAACAGGCGCGGGGCCGTGATCTCACCGGCCGCGTGGCATTCATGGCGGGCGCGGAAGCCGAGGGGTTCGGCAGCGCCGGTGACATGACCACCGCCTTCGCCCTGCAGAAATCCATGTTCTCTTCCGGCATGTTGTCTTTCAACGGAGACATTGGAGCCAACTCCGGCGATCCCGCCGGCATTCTGCGCGCTTCGTACGCGCATGATTTCGGCGATTCTTCCCATCCCACGTTCACCATTACCTATCGCCACTTTGCCAATCCAGGTTCTGCGGTCGTGAATTCTCCGTATTCCGCCATCGCCGTGAATACGTCGGACAGCATGTCCGTCGCCGGCATCGTCGACCTGCAATATGGCGCCGAACTTCAGTCGCTCGAGTTTGCCCGCCGTGTGACGGCGGCCCGTCCCTATGGCTCAGTCCGGCTACACCTCTCGCCCAACCTTTTGGTTGAATACCGGTATGCCACTTCTGAGCCGGATACCCGCTCCGCCAAGGGCTTTGATAGCGCCCCGGCCGACCTGAGCGAATCCGGGCCACGCATGGCCCTGCTGAATGGCGCTCCTGAAGTGGAGCGCGCCCGCCATCAGGAGCTTTCCGTCTCCCGCCGCATGGGCAAGACGAGCATTCAGTTTGCCGGCTATGTTGATCGCGTCGGAAACCTTGTTCTCACGGGTGTGGGCGACCCCTCAGCCTACTCTGATGATGTGTTGCCGGACATCTACTCCGGGACATTCTCCTACGCCTATCGCGGCACAATGAATACCGCCGGCTTCCGCATGGTGGTGGAACGCAAGATCTCTGAAGATCTCGCGGCCACGCTGGATTACTCCAACGGCGGCGCGGTAATCGCGGATCCAGGCGCATGGCAGGACCTGGCCAGCCGGCTGGGCATCGACAGAGAGAATTCCGTAGCTGCCAAATTCTCCGGCTATCTGCCCGGCCCCGGTACCCGCTGGATTTGCTCTTATAAATGGACCAGCGGAAACAGCGTCTCTGTGGTTGACGCCTTCAACGCTTCACCCGGCCAGGCCGATCCCTATTTCAGCATCTTTATCCGCCAGCCGATTCCTGGCACCTCTTTCATTCCCGCCAAAATGGATGCCCTGATTGATGTGCGCAACCTGCTGGCCCAGGGCTACGTACCCGCTCTCGGCCCGGATGGCCGTCCCGTGTACATCCTCCAGGCGGGCCGTTCGCTCCGTGGCGGCCTCGCTTTCAGCTTCTAACAGCTTCAACCCTGCAGTCACCGGAACACCCAGTGCGCCACCTTTGTTTCCAGGCCCCAGTAAATCAGCGCGTACGCCGTCACGTCGAATGCCGCATGCGCGCACATCAGCATGAAAATCCGTCCGGTGGTGGCGAAGATGGTCCCGAAGACTAGGCCGGTGATCGCCGCCTGTTCCGTGCCCGCCAGGCCTTGCGTGGAATAGTGGGCCAGCGCGAATAGCGTGGACGTAATCAGAACAATCGCGGTCCTTGCGGTCAAGCTGTTCCCAAGAAGTTTCCCCAGACGCTCAAACATATACCCGCGAAAGATGGTCTCTTCACCAAAGCCGGCTCCGGCAATCAGAAGCCAGAGCGTTGCCGGAATCGCGGCGCGGTTTCCCGCCAGGTAGTGGTAGGCCTGATTGATGTCAGGCGCGCCGAGCAGCGGCATCACGGCGGCTTTCAGCAGCAGCTTGAAAGCGATTCCAAAGGCGATTCCGCCCGCTACGGTCGCGACCCAATTTCTCGGACGAACGTAGCCAATCTCCCGCCATGGAGTGTGCGACCAGCGGGCCCACACCAGCGCCAGCACCGCACTCATCGGCGGCACCAGCGAATTGCCCGCCAGTACACCCAGAATGGCAAGCAGACCCACGGGGCCGAAGCCACGCAATTTCCGCGCGAGTTCGTCGCCTGCCTGTGGCAAAGCGCCTGGAGAGTCCGATGTCTCGGGTTGCCGGGATGGCGCTTCGCTGTTCATCATGAATGGTTCTGGGCCGGGGCTAGACCGAATCCGCCTTTTTCGCATTCATTCCCTGCGCCGTCCGGACGGGCCAAACTTGTTTTCTTGACGGCGCGTAGGCCGGCCGTTTTCCTGTGCCCTGGTGCACCGTGACCTCGCCCGTGCTGGCCATGCGGTTGAGCGCGGAATGGATGGCCGCCATGGGATTGCTGTAACTGGAAAAGCTGAAGCGGCGCTTCTGCAGCAGATCGCGGACCTGCACCGTGGTGAGCGGCTCTTCCGCCATGGCCAGTTCCAGGCGCACGGCGCGGGTCAGGTTCATGGCGCCGTTTTCGGCGGCGGCCATCAACTCCTCCATCAGCTTCTGCTCCTGGCGTGTGGGCCGGCCGAGCTGAGCCAGCGAGGGCAGCGCGTCTTTGAGTTCGGCTACCCGGCGCTCCAGCCCGTCTTTGGCGCGCAGTGCCAGCTCCATCTCGTGGAGGGCCTCGCGAAAGGCCGCACGGTACGATGTGCTCATAACGGAGCCATCGTAGAAAATTAACTTTAGTTAATCAATCTGGATAAAAAGGCGAAATCGGCCGGGGTTCAGAGTATTTACTCCCAACCGCGTTGGCCGCTGCTGCACGCGGCGATTTCTCCTTCTGCTGGTACTGTGTCATTTCAGCGCACTCCCGGACATCCTGTGGAAATCCTTTTTGCGTTCTGTGCCGCCCGATGATGTGTCCTCGTCTGCCGGTCATCGACGCTTTCTGACCAGTTCGATAACCACTTATCGGCAAGGCTTTACCTCCTTTTTGTACCGAATCGATGGTTCTTTGCTACTCTTGACGCGCCTCTCAGGAGTTGCGATTCAATGAAGCGCCCTTCTATTTACTCTCTCTGCTTTTCAGCCCTGTTTGTTTCCGCACTGTGGCTGGCCGCACGGAATAATACGCGCGCGACCTCGAATCAGGCGGCGAATTTACCCTCCGTCCAGCCTCAGCTTTCCACCGCCGATTTCGCCCGTTCCGAGGGTGTGCGGCCCGATCACCTGCGGGGCAAGCTGAAAAACGGATTTGTCGTTCCCCACTGGATTGGCCAGAAGGATGATTTCTGGTACCGGCGCGACACTGCCACAGGACACGAATTCGTTATCGTCGAGTCCGGCAGCGGCCACGCCCGCCCGGCTTTTGATCACCGGCAGATGGCTGCGGCTTTTTCAAGAGCGTCGGGCATCGAAGTGACTGCTGGTGCCTTGCCCTTTGAAGAGCTTGCGTTCAGTCCCGATCAAAGTACCATCCATTTCGTGGTGCAGGGCAAGGAGTACGAGTGCACTGTAAGACCCGCCCGTTGCAGCTCCGGGAAACCGGTCTTTCCTCCTCCGCCGATCAACGTCAGCTTCTTCTCGCCCGATGCTCCCCTCGGCAAAGCCGGCCCGAATGAAGGCGTGCTGGTATCTCCCGACAAAGAGTGGGGCGTCTTCACGCGTGACAACAATCTCTGGCTGCGTGATTTCACCACGGGCAAAGACAGGCCGCTGACACGCGATGGAGTTAAACATTTCGGCTACGGAACTTACCTCGACGAGTTTGAAAGTGCCGCCATTCCCCGCGAACGCGCCATCAAGGCCGGACGTCGGTTGCTTCCCATGGCTTCTTACTGGTCGCCCGATTCCCGCACAGTCATCGTTCCTCGCGGCGACGAGCGCTTTGTCGCCGATTACCCCTATGTTGCAACGGTCCCTGAAGATGGGAGCTTCCGGCCCAGGTTGCACCTGGTAAGAATGGCTCTGGCCGGTGAAAAACCGCCGACGCTCGAATGGTTTGCTTTCCACATCCCTTCCGGAACCTACCGGCGCATCAACTTTCCTTACAGTAAGCTGCTGACCGTCGATCCTGATGGTCTGCCAATCCGCAAGAGGTGGTGGAGCGCAGATAACCGGCACCTCTACGCTCTCGCCGTTGGCGCGAACATGGAATCAGCCTTTCTGTTCGACGTAGACATCGCCAGCGGCAGCGCGCGAACCATGGTGGAGGAACATATGGCGCCGCGCATGGATATGAGCCCAGATCCGTGGGACTCGCCCGATGTCTGGGTGAGCCCGGACGGCCGGGACGTGATCTGGTTCTCCGAACGTGATGGCTGGGGCCATCTCTATCTTTACGATGGTCAGACCGGAAAGCTGGAAAACCGGATAACGCAAGGTGCGTGGCTGGTGCGCGATATCATCCACGTCGACGAGCAACGCCGGCGCATCTACTTCACCGCCTCCGGCCGCGAGGGCGGCAATCCGTATTATCGCTACCTGTATCGGGTGAACTTTGATGGTTCAGGTCTCACGCTGCTTTCGCCGGAACGTGCGGATCACATGATTACGAGCCCGGCAGGCCGGCTGCTCGCGCTTGATTCCGTTCCTGGTTACGACGTGGTTTCGCCAAGCGGCCGGTTCGTTGTTTACAACTTTTCCACTCCCAATCAGCCGACCCAGACTGTAATCCGCTCAGCAGAGGATGGAAGCCTGATCTCGACATTCGAGAAGGCGGACGCGACAGAACTCTATGCGGCGCACTACCGCCCGCCGGAAGAGTTTGTAGCCAAAGCCGCCGATGGCAAGACGGACCTCTGGTCACTGGTTTACAAGCCCGGCAATTTCGATCCTGCAAAACGGTACCCGGTGATTGATCTGGAATACGCCACTCCGGTAACCGCCGTAGTTCCGCGCAACTTTGTGCATGCCATCCACGGCATACCGTCCCTGCCGACGGACGCGATGCTGGCTGAGCTCGGGTTTATTGTGATCTCGATCGACGCGCGCGGGACGCCCTTCCGTTCCCGCCAGTTTTCTCACTCCGGATACGGCGAACTGGACGTCATTGGCCTGGATGATCACGTGGCCGTGATCAAGCAACTGGGCGAGCGCTTCAGCTACGTCGATACAAGCCGCGTTGGCATCGTCGGCGCCTCATTTGGAGGATGGAGCGCCTTCTGGGGAATGCTGGATTATCCCGATTTCTTCAAGGTGGGAGTTGCCGATGTTCCGCCCGGAGGCATGCACAACGTCTACCCTTGCGAAGAGTGGTACGCCTACCAGGGGCCGCCCATTTACAGCAACGGAGCTCATTTCCGGCCCAGGCCGAACGAGGTGCCCGAAAACTGGGAGCGTATCGACATGCGTCGGAAAGCGGCCAACCTGAAAGGCCATCTGCTGATCATCATGGCGGAACTGGACGAAAATGTGCCGCCCGGATCAACCAATCAGTTCCTCAATGCGCTGTTGAAAGCCGATAAGGATTTTGACCTGATCTATCTTCCGGGCGCGGCGCACGCGACGCATTTTGCCAATTACACTACTCGCCGCACCGATGATTACCTGGTACGTCACCTGATGGGCGCAGAGCCGCCGCCACATGAATGACCAGTGATCACTCGCAATGGCTCCGGTCATCGGAGAAAGAGCCGTTTGACTTTCCGATCACGGCGATGAACTCTCAAGACCAACGAACGCTGCGGCGTGTCGTATGAGGGAAAGGGGATGCGGAGCAGCGATTCAAGGCGCCCGGAGTAGTCCGATCCATCTCACCCGTGGCAAGCTTTTCACCTTTGGTTTCAGCTACTTGCAGGCGCTCCGGGAGCGGCGCCGGCGAGCGCACGCTAAAATAGCGCGAGAGTTGGAGGGTTGCAATGGAATCTGCCTCTGCACGAATCGACGCGAAAATCAACGAGCTTGGCGACTGGCGCGGGAAGACGCTGGCGAAACTGCGCCAGATCATCCACCGGGCAGATCCTGAGATCGTGGAAGAGTGGAAGTGGGTCAAGCCGACCAATCCCGGCACCCCGGTGTTCTCCCACGGCGGCATTGTCTGCACGGGAGAGACGTACAAGAATGTGGTCAAGCTGACATTTGCCCAGGGAGCTGCATTGAAAGACCCCTCCGGCCTGTTCAACTCCAGCCTTGAGGGG
>JBLMYN010000413.1:0-8844 GCA_050258305.1 Actinomycetota bacterium | reverse complement strand
GAAGCGATTTCCCGCCAACGTGCTTCAGTGACGCGCACAAAAAGAAAAGGCGCCGCATTTCGGGCAGCGCCTTTGATATTGAGCCGTTTTGCGGGCGTCTGAGCCCGCAGGCGAAATCCCGAGCGCAGCGAGGGAACTCCTCGAGGTACGGGGTACCCTCCTCTCCGATGCAGCACGCTGGTTTTCAGACATCTTACAGCACAGAATCCTGAAGCGTTCTGCTCGCTCACGCCGCCTTTACCGCTTCGACTGGCCTCGCGCCAATTTCTTCACTTTCGGCTTCTTGCTGCCGCGTGGATACTCCCGTGGTTTCTTGGGCGCCTGCTTCTTGCGCGCCGTGCGCTTGGCCTTCTTGCGTTCTTCTCTGCTCAGTGCTTTGGTATTTGCCATTCACCTGTCCCTGAAAATGTATTTAGATCAGCGTTTATCAGCGTAAATCTGCCGGGGCTAAGCTCTCTCCAGTCCCGCGTATTTTTCCACCAGCTTCTTCAACCCGAATCTGGGGAATTGTACCGTAACCTTGGCGTTTTCTCCTTCGCCTTCGCGCTGGTAGACCACACCTTCGCCGAATTTGGGATGCTTCACCCGCTGTCCGGGACGAAATGAAGTCTTGCCTTTCGGTTCCTCCGCGGAAACCTGCGGGCGCGTGAACTTCTTTCCCCGCGAAGCAAAGAACTCGGCAATGTTGTCGATGGAGTTGTATCTGGGCCCCGAATACCCGCCAGAGCGCGGCTTCTGCCTTGGTTGCGCATAGCGCACCGGCGCGCTCTGGTCTTCATCCTCGTAGCTGTAGTGCCGGTCTTCGTAGACCGATTCCCGCTGCGCTGCCGAGCGTCCTCGTCCGGGCGCGCTCAGGTCTTCCAGCAGATGCTGTGGCACCTCTTCCAGAAAGCGCGACGGCACGCTTGCGTCCGGCATGTCAGTACCGTAGCGGCGGCGGAAGCGCGCCTGGCTGAGCACCAGCTGGTCCATGGCGCGCGTCATGCCCACATAGCAGAGGCGGCGCTCCTCTTCCATCTGGTCAGGATCGTTGAACGCCCGCGAGTGCGGGAACAGCCCTTCTTCCATGCCGATCAGGAACACCAGATTGAACTCCAGCCCCTTGGCCGAATGCAGCGACATCAGCGTGACTTTCCCGCGCGGATCGTATGTATCCACATCGCTCACCAGCGCCGCGTGGTCCAGAAACTCCGCCAGCGTCTCGCCGCGATCGCGCGAATCCATGGCGGCGTTCACCAGCTCGCGCAGGTTTTCGATCCGGGCAAACGCGTCCGGCGTGGCTTCTTCTTCCAGTTGCTTGATGTATCCCGTGCGATCGATCAGGAACTTCAGGATTTCCGGCACCGTGGCTGAGCCGCCGGGCGTGCGAAAACCTTCGACAGACTGGCTTGCGGAGGCATCACCTTCACCCGAACCGCTCTGCTCGAGCTGATTGGGCAGGAAGTCCGCCTCATCCACACCGGCCGGAACGTCCTCAGGTTCGGCATTCGCGCCAAAATCAAAGCTGATGTTCTCGCCGAACGCAGCCGGCGCGAAAGAAACATCCTCTTCTTCTGTTTTCGTCCGCGTCTCTGCGCCTCCGCCGTGAACCCGATCTGCTTTTCTCCGTGTCTCCGCGTCTCCGTGGTAGGTGTCATCTGCAGACGTCTTTGAAACGCGATCCACAAATGTGCCCGTCAGCATGGAACGTGCATCTTCGATGATTTCTTTAAACGAACCCAGCGCTGCCACGGCCCGCTGCGGCAACAACTTGCGTTCAATCGTCTCAGCCACCGAGCCCCACAATGACATTCCTGTTTCCAGTGAGAGCCTTTCCAGCGTCTCGACTGTGGTCTTGCCAATCCCCCGCGCCGGCGTGTTGATCACCCGCAACAACGCGATGGAATCCTGTGGATTGTTGATCAGCTTCAGGTAGCTGATCATGTCCTTGATCTCGGCGCGCTCGTAGAACGAAAAACCGCCGACCACCTGGTAGGGAAGTTGGTAGCGCCGCATGGCTTCTTCCACCAGGCGCGACTGCGAATTGATACGGTACAGCACGGCCACGCGAGGATTGTCGGTACCCTCCTCACCGGCTTTGCGCAGGTAATTGGAAATATAGTCGGCGGCAAACAGCGCTTCGTTCTCGCCATCCGGTGCTTCGTAGTAGCCGATCTTCGTTCCACCCTGGCGCGCGGTCCACAGCGTCTTGCCTTTGCGCTTGACGTTGTTGGCCACCACCGCCGAAGCTGCTTCCAGAATGTATTGCGTCGAGCGATAGTTCTGCTCCAGGCGGATGGTCTTCGCTTCAGGAAAGTCCTTTTCAAACTCCAGGATGTTGCGGATGTCGGCGCCTCGCCACGAGTAAATTGACTGGTCCTCGTCGCCCACCACGCACACATTGTGCCGGCCGCCGGCCAGCAGCTTGATCAGTTCGTACTGCGGACGGTTCGTGTCCTGGTATTCATCAATCAGCAGGTATTCAAAGCGGCGCTGATATTTCTCTCGAACTTCGGCGCTCGATTTCAGCAGCCGCACCGCCTCCAGCAGCAGGTCATCAAAATCGAGCGCGTTGGCCTTGCGCAGCTCTTTGCGGTAGGACTCGAAGATATGGGCTACTTTTTCCGTCAGCGGATCTGCCGACTGCAGGTACATCTCCTGCGGGTCCAGCATGTGGTTCTTGGCCCAGGAAATCCGCGACAGCACGGCTGAAGGCTTGTTCTGCTTGTCATCGATGCCCAGCCGCCGCATGACTGCCTTCACCACGCTCTGCTGGTCGGCTTCGTCATAGATGGCAAAATCTTTTTTGTAGCCGCTGTCGCCGATCCTCAGCGCCTCAATATCCCGGCGCAGCACGCGCACGCAGAAGGAATGAAAGGTCGAGATCAGCGGCTTGCGCAGGAGCCGTCCGCCCAGCAGGTGCTCCACCCGCTCCACCATTTCCGCCGATGCTTTGTTGGTGAAGGTGACCGCCAGAATCGCATCCGGCTCAACGCCCAGGTTCTCGATCAGGTGGGCGATCCGGTAGGTGATCACCCGGGTCTTGCCGCTGCCCGCGCCGGCCAGAATCAACACCGGCCCCTCGACGGCTTCGGCCGCCTCTCTCTGCCGCGGATTGAGCTGATCAAGAAGGTTCATACAAGTCGCCGGAATCGCGCGTGATCGGGTCACCAGAAAAATGCGGCCCTCTGATGAACAAAGATTTGAGAACAACGAATGCCCAACTGTGTCATCCTGAGCGAGCCGGAGGGAGCTTGCCGATCACGGTGATCACACGCGATTCCGCGCGATTTCAGCGATCTTCTTGCACTCCTCGCACTGGCACAACTCCCGCAAATAGTCCCACGAGTAAATCCCGCTGGCGTGCCCGTCATTCCAGGTAATGTTCAGGGCGTACTTGCCCACCGGCTTTACTTCTTTCGGTTTGGGCGGATCTTTGTACATGGGCAAGAGCGCCGCGGCTTTCTTTTCCGGCTCGCCCGGCTTGCGGCCCTGATTGGCGCGTTCCTCAGTGCATGTTGCGCAGGGGCAAGCGTCGCGCAGCCACTGGAAACTGTAATGCGTGCGGTGCCCATCATCCCACTCAATGTCCATGCCGGCGCCGGTGGTTACGTTCACCTTCACCGATTTTGGGTTCACCACGGCCATAAATTCCAGTATATAGGCTGATTGCTTTGTTCAACTTTGCCGCTCAAAATCCGGGTCCGGGATCCTGCTCTCTCTTGTCATATCGGATCCCCAGCCTCAAGCTGACACTCCGATCCGTACTCACCTTGGGGTGCGGTACAGCAGTAATAGCCGCTGATTCAAGCAGCGAGAGCGGATGATCGGGAGAGAGGTCCGGCAATCCGACGATCGGGAGATCTGAGAGAACGAATCTTCCGATCTCCCGGTCTCCCGATCCAGGTCAGCCCTAGTATTTGGGCATTTTGGGGTCGATGCGGTCAGCCCAGGCCAGAATGCCGCCGGCGAGATTGGTGACGTTCTGGAATCCGGCCTGCTGGAGGAAGCCAACGGCCCTGGCGCTGCGCACGCCCGAGCGGCAATGCACGATAGTTTCCTTGTCGCGGTCAAGCTCGCCCACGCGCTTGGGCAGATCGTTCAGCGGAATGAGGTGGCCGTTGATATTGCAGATCTTGTATTCGTGCGGTTCGCGCACGTCGAGGACGAAAATATCCTCTTTGGCGTCCAGCTTCTTCTTGAGGTCCTCAACGCTGATTTCAGGCACGCCGTTCTGGTTCACCGGTTTCTCCTCTCCGCGCAATCCGCAGAACTGTTCATAGTCGATCAGTTTAGTAACTGTGGGGCTGGTTCCGCAAACCGCGCAGTCAGGATTCTTGCGCAGCTTGAGCTCGCGAAACTTCATGCCCAGGGCGTCCACCAGCAGCAGGCGGCCGATCAGCGGATCGCCGGAGCCGAGGATCAGCTTGATGGCTTCAGTGGCCTGGATGAGGCCGACCAGTCCGGGCAGGATGCCCAGCACTCCGCCTTCAGCGCATGAAGGTACCAGGCCGGGCGGCGGCGGCTCAGGGTAAAGGCAGCGGTAGCACGGACCCTCTTTGGTGGCGAAAACGCTGGCCTGACCCTCAAAACGGAAGATGGACCCATACACGTTGGGCTTGCCGGTGAAAACGCAGGCATCGTTGACCAGAAAGCGCGTGGGGAAGTTGTCAGTTCCGTCCACGATGATGTCAAAGTCAGCGAAGATTTCCAGCGCGTTCTGGCTGGTGAGCCTGGTCTCAAAGGCTTTGACGTTGACGAACGGGTTGATGGCGGCGATCTTCTGCCGCGCCGACTCCAGCTTGGGACGGCCGACGTCGCTGGTGAAGTGGATCACCTGTCGCTGCAGGTTGGTGAAATCCACCACGTCGAAGTCCACGAGCCCGAGCGTGCCCACGCCGGCGGCGGCCAGGTAAAGGGCCAGCGGCGAGCCGAGGCCTCCGGTGCCGATGCACAGCACGCGGGCGGCCTTGAGCTTTTGCTGCCCTTCCATGCCGACCTCGGGCATGATCAGGTGGCGCGAGTAGCGCAGGACTTCGTCATTGCTCAGTTCGGGTAATTGCCGGGGCGCCAACGTTGTGGCCATAAATCGTGTCTCCTTTTCGCGGGTGAAAGATCGCGGGTAAAAGTGAAGAGCAGCCTGAGAGCAGGCGGATGGAGCAGGCGTCAACAACAACAACAGGAGAGGGCGCGCATTCGCTGCCGCGAGGTCATGTGGCTATTATAAACGCGATCCGCGACAAGGTTAAGCGCTAAAGCGGGACGGCAAACCCCGGTAGGCAATGATCCTGACCTCTTCCGCGGCAAAACGCTTGTCTTCTTCCGAGCCGGTCAGGACGAAGGAATTGGTAGCGCCGGCGCGTCCGGCATTGACGCTGGTAATGAGGTAAGAGCAGTCAAACCAGTGGGCTTCGGCCAGATCGGTGACCGAATATTCCGCAGGATGGTCGGGGTGGGAGTGATAAAAGCCGACAATCGTTTCCGAACGGCTGCGGGCCAGCTTCAGGGCGGCAATCACCTTTTCGGGGTCGATGCTGTAACGGTCGTCCGGCGAGTCATGGCTGGTGTTCTCGCAGGTGACGGTCAAGGTGACGGTGCGCTTCCCGCCTTCGACGCTGCCGAGCAGAATGCCGCAGCACTCGTGAGGGTAAATTCGTTCGGCTTCCCAGCGGATCAGATCGTAATCCGCCTTGCTGATCTGCAGCATGAGGTACTCCTCGGGAAGTGGCGCTCACTTTTTCCAGCCTGCCCGGAAGGACCTTGGCTGCCAGTGAAGCAGTTTTTCGTCAGGACGAAGGCGTGCAATATTAGATTAATCTCAGAGAAATTGCATCAGCGGAGGGGCAGAATTTTTGCCTTAGACGCCTTTTGCACAGAAAACAGGGCATTTGGGGAGGAAAACCATGTCGCAGGTGGCGAGGAGTTTTTGTGCCCAACAAGGCTCAAAAGGTCCCGGATTCCGCGAGACTCCAGCGGAGGAGATTGCGCGTTCAATCATGCGGGTAGGTCCGCGCGCCTGCTATTTGCGAGTTCAGGATAATCGGCTGCGGCTGAACGGTGAGCTGTATCCGTTGTAATGCAAAACCGCATACAATATCTGGTTTATCCATATTGATTTAGGGGGAAAGACTTTGGCGAATCCTGTCCGGGCAAAAATATCCGCGCTTGGCACGTATGTCCCGCCGCGTCTGCTGACGAATGCTGATCTCGAAAGGATGGTTGAAACCTCGGACGAATGGATCCGCGAACGGACAGGGATTCGCCAGCGCCATATCGCAGACAAGGGAGTCGGCACTTCTGAATTGGCGGTCCAGGCGGCCTGCCGCGCCCTGAGCCAGCGCGGCATACCAGCCACGGATATTGAAGCCATTTTTCTCGGGACAGTGACGCCGGACATGGCTTTCCCCGCCACGGCGTGCCTGGTGCAGGACCGGATTGGGGCAAAGGCGGCGTGGGGGTTTGATATATCCGCTGCCTGCTCGGGGTTCGTTTATGCATTGCAGACGGGTGTGAAGTTTGTGGAATCCGGCGCGCACAAGCGGGTGATGGTGATTGGCGCGGACGTGATGTCCTCGATTATCGACTACACGGACCGCGCAACCTGCGTGATTTTCGGCGATGGCGCCGGCGCTGTAATCATTGAACCTGCAACGGAGGACAACTACATCATCGACTTCCATCATGAAGTGGACGGCTCCGGCGGCTGCTTCCTGAGGATGCCCGGCGGCGGCAGCCTGCATCCGGCAAGCCATGAAACGGTGGACAAGAAGATGCACTTTGTTCATCAGGACGGACAGCAGGTCTTCAAGTACGCCGTGCGCAAGATGGCTGAAGCATCAGAAAAAGTGCTCAGCCGGAACGGGTTCAAAGGGTCTGACGTGGCGTTGTTCGTCCCCCACCAGGCGAACCGGCGAATCATCATGTCGGCTGCAGACCGCCTCGGCCTCAGGGATGAGCAGATCATCATCAATATCGACGATTTCGGCAACACGACGGCTGGAACCATCCCCCTGGCGCTGGAATCTGCCCGCCGGCAGGGACGACTCAAGAGAGGTGACCTGGTGCTGATCGCCGCTGTGGGCGCAGGCTTTACCGTGGGGGCCACGCTGCTCAGGTGGGCGTGCTGAAGAAGCAGCCGGCAGCCAGCATTCGTGGTTTTCTCTTGTACGCACGGAACGAGGCTTAGCTCAAGTTGAGCAAGGATAAAGTTCGAACGTTCTTTGGCCTTGGCTGGCTGGAGCAGTCGCTTCAGAACCTGCGTTACAGCCTGCGGACCGTGCGGCGCAATCCTGGCTTTGCCGCGATTGTGATTCTCACCCTGGCCATGGGCATCGGCATGACCACAGCGATGTTCAGCGTTGTGAACGGCGTACTGCTCAAGCCGCTTCCTTATCCGGATGCTGACAGGCTGGTATGGATCGCGCCTCACTCAAGCTACGGTGATGGCGAAATTTCCCGGGCCGACTACCTGCTCTGGAAGGCCCAGGCGCACTCGTTTGACGCTTTCATGGGTTACGGGAACGGCGACCGTGCGCTGGTCTATCAGAACAAACCGACGACGCTGCAGCTGGGGTTTATCACTGGCGACTTCTGGAGCATTTCCGGCGCTAAGCCGGCGCTGGGCCGTTTGTTCGGCGAACATGAGCGTGACGAGATCGTGCTGTCATGGCCGCTTTTTCAGGAACGCTTCGGCTCCGACCCACGGGTGATTGGAAAATCTCTCACCATCGATGGACGGGCCTTCACCATTGTCGGAGTACTGCCCAGAAGCTTCCGCTTTCTTTATCCGCCGGAAAGGTTTGCCGGCGATCCACTCCCGGAGATCAAGGCCTATATTGCCATTCCTGACGGTCACGAAGCGCCGGGAAATGGTATTCGCGAAACGGCCGAGACCGGCCCTGTCCCGACATGGATATGCGTGGTGGGCAGGCTCAAACCCGAGGTCCCATTCGCGCAGGCACGGGCGGAGATGCAGGTTATCTGGGACCGCGTGCGCCAGATCCCCAGTGAGTTCAGCCGCTGGCCGGAAGAAAAGATGCGCTTCATTCCGCTGAATGAGAAAGTAGCGGGCGAGTCGCGGGAGGCGATTTTACTTCTCTTCGGCGCAGTGGGGTTCGTGCTGCTGATTGCCGGAGCGAACTTTGCCAATCTGCTGATGGCTCGTGCCTCAACCCGCAGCCGGGAAATTGCGGTGCGCTCCGCGCTGGGTGCGAGCCGTACGCATCTGGCCAGGCAATTCCTGGCTGAGAGCATATTGTTGGCGACGCTTGGCGGCGCGGCTGGCTTATTGATTGCGAGGCGGGCGGTCAAGGTTGCGAAACAGATTGGCGCGCACGCCGTGCCCCGGCTTGGCGACGTGAGCATCGATACACAGGTCCTGCTGTTCACTCTCGTAGTATCGTTTGCAACGGGCATTGTCTTTGGGCTTGCGCCCATACTGGGATTGGGGCGAGGCAGCGTGAATGAAACCCTGAAGAGCGAAGGAGGAACAGCATCCGCCGGTTCAGGACAGCTACGGTTTCGCCGGTCTCTGGTGACGCTGGAATTTGCCCTCGCGATCGTGCTGCTGACTGGCGCAGGGCTGCTGCTGAAAAGCTTCTGGCGCATGAACGACTTTCCGCCCGGCTTTGAACCGAAAAAACTGGTTGTGGTGAACGTTGCGCTCGGTGCGCCAAAATATTTCAGGCACTGGCCGCAGCAGGACGCCTACATTCGTGCTGTAACTGCGCGCGTGGGACATCTGCCGGGCGTGGAGGCATTGGGACTCGATTGCGGCACATTCTTCCAGTCGCTGGAAAGCGTGGGCGCGATCCCACACGAAAAGGGGAAGGACGTCTTCGCGGTCCGCTATGTTTCCACCGGGTT
>JBLMYN010000412.1:0-5139 GCA_050258305.1 Actinomycetota bacterium | reverse complement strand
AGTCACAGCGCCGATGAATGCGGATAACTCACGCTCCGCAACGTCCATCTCGGCCGCGTAACTCCAATTGCAGGACTGTTCTTGGCAGTTCATCGTTAATCAGGCCCTCGTAGTTCTCCGCTTTTCATCGCGATGCGCATCCCGATCGAATCGTGCGACGCCAACGATCACAACAGAAGCGACAGAGAAGAACAATTGGACGATGGTATTGGCGATACATTGGTATCGGCTCTCCTGCCGATGACGTTGGGCACAAAAATTGCAAGGTATGCTGGACGCCATGAGGTTTTCATTGAGGGTCGCCGCATCGTCACAAGCACTGTTGACGGTGCGCAAGCGCCACGGTGTACCCACCACAACGGCGACGTGTCGGCTCCATTGCTGGTTGTGCTGTGAGCGGTGGCGGGCTCGGTCTGTTATACCGATTGGGGTCGGCCGGCACGGCTTTGTCATGCAAATGCGGTAGAGTTTCAGAGGGTTGTGAGTGGCACTACGCTGTCCGATGCCTTGAAGAAAACTGGCCAGCACACCGGCATTCGCCATTACTCGGACGCGCTCCTACACGGTTACTCCGCATTCGTCCTTACACAACTAATAGTAGTCCTCGAATCGGTCGGCCCATTTAGTTTCAGTTCAGCCTTGCCTGAAGTTGCATATCCTTTACAAGAATTGCTTGCCTCCCAGAGCGCCTGCGGCCCGCCAACTGGAACCTCATGAAAATGAGTTCTTAATACCTCAGCACGGAGCGATCCCGCGGTGCGTCTTCAGTATTTCTCAGCATGTCCTCTCGACGTTGGCAGGTCGGCATGATGGCGTGAATGAAGGACATGTTTCTTTTCCTAGGTAGAAATATTTTTGTGGAAAACAAGAATTGTCGCTTGAACCTCGCCTGAATGAGTGTTAGAAAAACAGCCAACGTTTTCAGAGTTGCTGGATTTGCTCGAAGTGCAGCCCGCACTTCGCCTCGGAGAAGGGACCCCCATACCCCGGTGTATTGCTGTGGAAAGGAGTCTCTCCATGCAGGCGCATTTGTCTCGGCCAGGTCTTCCTACGTTTTTCAGGCGCGATAACCTCCTTTACCAGATCACCAGCGTTGTTGTGATCTGGGCCATGATCATGAGTTCGCTCCCGGTCTATGGCGCCAGCCTGCCCCGACCGGAACGAGCCCAGTCGTGGACCTTTGGCCCGCCGCAATCGCCTGCAGGAAGCCCGGAGATGCACACGCCGGCCCCGACTCTGGCGCGCACGCCCGCATCCGAAGTGAGAGGTGTAACTGGACAGCTTGCTCACGGCCCTGAGATGGCTTCTCTGCATGCACCGGGTCTTCCCGGTAACATCGCTTCCAGTCCTTTTCTAAACCACTCTGGCTCTGGCCTTTTTGCTTTGCCAATGCAGGCGCTGGACTCGCCGCTGCAGGTCTCGGTTGGCTTTGCTGACAATACTTCGGCTTCAGCCAGCTTTCCCGAACCATGGAACGAAAGCAATCCGCTGATCAACTTCATAGGAGGAGGCACGCTCTATCGCGCAGGCGCGATTCGCCTGGATAATGCCGGCCCTTCGGCGGTAACCGTGGACAGCGTTAGTGTGGACCTCGGGCGCCCGGGGCCCGTTTTCCAGTTGTGGCAGAACGTTGTAGTGCCCGCCGGCGGATCGGCGATTCTCACGCAGACGCAGGATGGAAACTTCAACACGAGCGCTTCACCGCTGGTGGGCTGTGGTGTGGCCCTGGCGCCCGATGAGACTCGGATTCCGAAAATCACGGTCACCATTGCGGGAACCAGCACGAATTATTCCGATACAGCCCACGTCCTTGATACGGGCGGATTCGATTCCAGTTGCCGCGGCAATCAGTCCTTGGAATGGCGGCCGGTGGGAACTGCGGGCATAGAGGCTCCGGGCGGCTCCATCCAGTTGATCAGCGATGGCGCGCCGCATGCCGTGGGTACGCAGGACACGGTGGCGGTCCAGGTGAACGATGCTGCAAATCAGCCGCTGGCCAACGCGCCGGTCACCTTAAGCGTCCTGAACGGGCCCAATGCAGGCAAAACATTCAGCGGAACCACCGACACAGGCGGTGGAGTAACGCTGCAGTACTCCAGTGCGACGCAGGGCACCGACCTTGTTCAGGCGGCTCTCAACAACACAAGCAACGGGTCGCTGCAGTCTGAGCAGGCTTCTACCATCTGGACCTCGGCCGATGTCTGCGCAGCGCCCACCGCGCCTGATGCGGCGGCCAGCCGCTTGATCTACGTGGGACAGAACAGCATTGCTTTCGGAGGCGTGCTGCGCCTGGCCGCCCTGCTGACTGACGGCACGGGAAATCCGCTCAGCGGCCGTACGCTTACTTTTGCTTTTGCAGCGCAAACCCTGACGGCGACGACAGATGAAAACGGCACGGCTACGGTCCTGGCCCCGGCGATGCCCGTTGGACAGTCGGCCGTATCGGTCAGCTTCAGCGGCGATGCCAGCTTTCAAGCTGCACAGTTGAGCACCACGGTTAGCGTCACGCCCGCGCCCACGCTCCTGCGCTATACCGGATCGAGCCTGATCACGGCCCAGGGACTGCAGACGGTCTCCGCCTTGCTGACTGACGGCCTGGGGCACACGCCGATCGCGGGGCGAACCGTCACATTCACCGTAAATGGCATCAGCGCATCCGCCATAACGGATGCCAACGGCGCGGCCGCGGCCACGCTGAACTTCGCCACGGCGCTCCCCACTGGAGCTGGCCAGCTGCAGATCAACTTTGCCGGTGACGTCGACTATCAACCCAGCAGCCGCACCGTCCCCATTCAGATCTATCAGCCGATGCCGTTCGTGATTTGGGGCGGCAACAGCAGCGGCCTGCTCATCGGCCAGCGCGTGAACTTCTGGGGCTCGCAATGGGAGAGCCAGGTCATTGACGGGCTGTATTTCGGCGCCAATCCCTCCTTTAAGGGCTGGTCCGGTTCGGTGGCGTCATTCCAACCATGCCAGGTGAACACCAGTCCCTCCACGCTCACGATGGATTGCTGGCAGGTCAAGCCCGGCCAGAGCTTCCCCCCGGACGAAGTCCTGCCTGAGTTCATTGAAGTGGTGGTCTCCACCGTAATCAACAAGTCCGGCGACACCGTCTACGGCAACATCGCATGCGGCGCGATTCTGCAAGTGGACCACACTCCGCCCTACGGAGCGGTTCCCGGACAAGATGGCTTCGGTACCATTACCGCGGTTGATGGCGACTGCGGGGCCGTCTTCCCGCGCCCCGCAGTTCTGGCTGCCTCACAGCAGCAGAAGAGCCAGGTATTGCCTGCGGAGAACGTATCGGTCAATTACAGCATTGCCAATCAGGGCGTGACCGATGCGACAGGCGTGCTCCTGAATGAAAACTTCGACCAGGTCACACCCGCGACGGGCAGCGCCGATCTGGGCACGCTTGCCGCCGGCCTGAACGCCACAGGAAGTTTCCAGGTCGCCATTCCTCCGATCAGCCCGCGCCAGAGCACGGAAACCAGCGTGGACTATTCCTCGCGCCTCGCGGCCCAGGATGGGCGGCTGTTCACCTCCGAAGGCGAGATCAGCTTCAGCGATCCCTTCAGTCAGTTGTATACGCCGCTCAACATTTCTTCGTTCAGCCAGTTGACACTTCCGCGTTTGAGCGTTGGTCTGTCCGGTCCGACGTGCATTGCGCCCAACAGCTCGCTGCCATACCAGGTCACCGTTGAGAACGTGGGCAGCAATACAGCAAAGCAAATAGCAGCCACGCTGACGCTTCCGGATTCCACCACCGCCACGCCTACTGTCCCTGATCTGGCAGCGGGAACCCGGTTTGTTGGGACCGTGAACTGGCAGGCGCCGGGCGTCGCTCCCAAAGCGGCAACCGAAACCACAGATCAATATCTGGCCCGTCTGCATGCCAGCGACGGAGTCACCCTGCCGGCCGCAATCCTGAGCGCGTTGTGGCAGGACGCTCTGGCCAACGCCTACGGCCCGGTGGAGCAGCCGTTTGTCACTCTGACGCAGCGCGTGCCGGTCGTCTCCACCACCACCCCCGCCAGCCAGACCCTGCTGCCCAGCCAGAAGACGCAGCTCAGCTTTGGCGTCTCCAATACCGGCACGGGCAATGCCGTGCAGGTGGCGCTGCAGCTCAAACGGCAGGATGGGACCTCTATTGCCATCCCCAACTTCAGCCTGCCGGGAGGACAGAGCGCGACCGTCTCCACCTCTTATCAGGCGCCGGCATTGGCGCCAAAGGGAGCGGCGGAGTCCGACGCCGACTACATCGCCCGCCTGCAGGCGCTGAACAGCACACCGCTCAACCTGGACGCGATTCTGAACTGGACCGACCCGGCGCAAAACAATTACGGGCCCACCGATAATCCGTTCACCCTCGGCCAGCAGACCCCGATCGTGACCATCACGCTGAGCGCGCCGGACACAATCAACTCCGGTGAAACGATCAATTACACGGCTACGCTCACGAACATCGGGGCGGCAGCGGCCTCACAGGTGAGCGCGGTGATCACGCTTCCCAACGGCGCACAGCAAACCCTCAACTTTGGCGGCACTGCGATTCCGCCGGGAGGCGTTCTTACCGCGACTGCCAGCTATCCAGTGCCCCTGCTGCAGGCGAGCGGGCCGGTGAGCGCCCAGGCGAGCGTGATATGGCATGACGCCAACACCAACCTCTACGGCCCATTGAGTGCGTCCGCGACCACCAACGTCAAACAGGCCAATCAGCCGCCGGTCGCCAATGCGGGGCCGGACCAGACCGTGCCTTTCCCCAACGCGTATCCGCTGCAGGGAACGGTGACCGACGATGGTTTGCCGAATGGCACCTTGACCTCGACATGGACGCAGATCAGCGGTCCATCGCAAGCAACCTTCTCCGATCCACACTCGCCAACCTCAACGGTGTTGTTGACCGCAGCAGGCACCTACGTGTTCCGGCTCACCGCGGATGATTCGCTCTTGCAGGCCAGCGATGATGTGGCCATCACAACGATCTCCGGCAACCTGCCGCCCGTTGTAACAGTCGGTCCCAATCAGACCATCACTCTGCCGGTGGACACGGCATCCCTGACCGGCAGCGCAACGGACGATGGATTGCCCGCCGGCAGCACACTGACTTTCCTGTGGAGCAAAGTCCTGGGCCCGGGC
>JBLMYN010000411.1:0-2550 GCA_050258305.1 Actinomycetota bacterium | reverse complement strand
CCGACGGTACGCTATTGGAATCGGTGCAATTTACGAATGAGACCGCCAGCGGCTGGCAGGAAGCGGATTTTCCGACCCCACTGGCGATCACGGCCAACACTGATTACGTGGCTGCCTATTTCTGCCCCAGCGGTCACTACTCGGCGGATCCAAACTACTTCAGCTCTGATCGCAATGCCGCGCCACTGCACGCTCCCGCGGGGTCGGCTCTGGCGCCGAACGGCTCATTCACGTACGGATCTCAGGGACTGTTCCCGGCGCAGCCGCACGCCGACACCAATTATTGGGTGGATGTCGCGGTCACGGTTCTCGCGAATGCCATCCCTCCGTCAGTCGCCGTGGTGACTCCCGCAGCCGGCTCATTGGCCTCGGTTACTGACCCGGTTACTGCAGCCTTCGTTAGACCCATTGATCCGGCTACGCTGACGACCAGCACCTTTCTGCTGACCGACGCCGCGAACAACGTGGTTCTCGCAACGGTCACCTGGGATTCGAGCAACAACCTGGCCCGCCTGCAGCCTGCCGCGCCTTTGTCCTACTCGACGACATACACGGCCACGCTGAAAGGCGGCGCAACCGGCCCGGCGATCAAAGACCTGAATGGCAATCCGTTGCCAGCCGATTTCATCTGGTCATTTACGACGAAGAATCCGCCGCCGGCGCCACCCACGGACGCAACCACGCCAATCCTGCTGCTTACGTCCACGACGAACGGCTTCAGCGGATATTACGCTGAGATCCTGCGCAATGAAGGCTTCACGGAATTTTCCGTTTCCGACATAGGGCAGCTCAGCGCCACGTTGCTGTCGAACTATGACCTGGTCGTGCTGCCGGAGATGTCACTGACGGCAGATCAGGTGAACACGCTGCAGACATGGGTGCTCAACGGCGGCAACCTGATCGCCATGCGCCCCGACAAGCAGCTTGCCGCCATGCTGGGTATCACGGATGACGCAACCACCTTGTCCGATGCGTACCTGTCTATCAATACGGCCTCGGGGCCCGGCTTTGGGATTACCCCTGAGAGCATGCAATTCCATGACACCGCCGATCTTTACACGCTGAACGGCGCAACCAACATCGCGTCGCTGTACAGTAACGCAACAACGGCACTCAATAATCCCGCGGTGGCGGTGAACAATTTTGGCGCGGGCGAAGCCGCTTTCTTCGCCTATGATCTGGCGCGTTCGGTGGTATTCACGCGGCAGGGAAATCCTGCCTGGTCGGGCCAGGAGCGCGACGGGATAACACCCATTCGCCCTGACGACCTGTTTTTCGGCGGAACTGTTCCTGATTACCTGGACCTGAGCAAGGTGGCGATTCCTCAGGCGGATGAACAGCAGAGGCTGCTTGCGAACATGATCCTTACCATGAACGCGGAGCGGCGGCCCCTGCCGCGGCTCTGGTATCTGCCCCGCGGAGTGAAAGCCGCCATCGTGATGACCGGTGACGATCACGGCAACGGTGGCACCACCGGACGCTGGAACCACTACATTGCCGAGAGCCCGGCGAATTGCTCAGTCAACAACTGGGAGTGCGTGCGGGCAACAGCTTACGTTTACAGCGATACGCCGGTCACACAGACCCAGGCAGAGCAATACACATCGCAGGGCTTTGAACTTGCGCTGCACCCGCTCACCGGGTGCGCAGATGTCACGCCGGCCAGCCTGGAAAGCGCCTTATCCACGCAGCTCACAGGTTTCACCACGACCTGGCCGACGATCCCGGCGCCTCAGACCAGCCGCACGCACTGCGTGGTTTGGAGCGACTACGATACGGTACCCCAGGTTGAACTCGCGCAGGGCATCCGTTTTGATACGAACTACTACTACTGGCCTGGCACTTGGGTTCTCGATCGTCCGGGCTTCATGACCGGATCAGGCATGCCCATGCGCTTTGCCACCAGGAATGGAGCGGTGGTGGATGTTTATCAGGCCGCTACGCAGATGACCGACGAGTCCGGCCAGGACTATCCATTCACGGTGAACACGCTGCTGGACAACGCTCTTGGACCGCTCGGCTACTACGGCGTATTTACCGTCAATATGCACAATGACAACGTCGATTCCCCGGGTGCGGACGCCATCGTAGCGTCGGCGCAATCACGCGGCGTTCCCATAGTTTCGGCCCAACAGATGCTCACGTGGCTGGATGCCCGCAATAACTCCACTATCAGCGCGGTGAGTTGGGACGGCACGAACCTGGGATTTCATTTGCAGGCAGCCGCGGGAGCGAACGGCCTGGACGTGATGATCCCCGCCAGTGTTGGAACATTGCCGTTGACCCGCGTGCTGTTGAATGGTTTTCCCGTGCCCTTCCCCACGCAGTCGATCAAAGGCATGCAGTATGCGTTTGTGGGCGGCGCAACCGGAACCTACCGCGTTTCGTATGGTGAACCGCAGGGAACATTGACGGTTACGGCACAGAACGTCTCGAAGTCCTACGGCGATCCGAATCCGCCATTTACGGTTGGGATCTCCGGCTTCGTAAACAACGACCCGTCCACGGTTGTTACTGGGATTCCGGACTGCAGCAGTCCGGCGGACACCA
>JBLMYN010000410.1:0-7936 GCA_050258305.1 Actinomycetota bacterium | reverse complement strand
CGTTTGTGTCGTTCATGCATGGGGGTAGCTTGTCCGGAAACTATTGTAGCTGTCGAAGAACGGCAGGAAAGCGTCATCTTGCAGGAGGGTTTTCTCAAGAAATGTTAATGCCGGTCTTGCTGAAGGTACGACCGACTTGGTTGGCGAGCGAGTGCGGGCCTGTTTCCGGAATCATTTATATATACTGAAGCGACGATCGCCTATGGATAGCTCAAGCAGCTTTTGCCATGGATAATTTCTCGACGGATGTCTGGAAAGAGTTTTGTCTCGGGTTTCAGCGCGCCAATGAGCGCCTGATTGTCGAGATGGCCGCTGCTGACGGGCACATCCTGTCACTGGTTGATCAATCATGGAAGCAACTTACTTCGATTACCAACAACCAGTTCGATACGCCTAGTATCGTTTCCCTCGAACATCTGTTCATCGAAATCGAGAATCATCTCTTCGCTGATCCTATCGGGACATTTGAGAAGCTCAGTCCCCTCGGCAAAGCACTGCTGGCAATTGAGCAACACCGGACAGAAGTGAACGATCTCGCGCGCCGATTGCCGGCAGAGCTTGAGATCTCGGGAGCAGAACTCACAGCAATGCTGGGATCTCCCGCCCACTCTGGTCTGCGAGGAGCGTGGGTGAAGCGGCGCAAATCACCCCGAAAGGTGAAGCTGCGCGAAACGGTTGTTGCCCGGCTCGCGGTCCAGATGGCCGGCAAATCCCGGATAGATGCAGCCTTCGAACTCGTGCATGCACGAACGGCTCTCCACCTTCTGGGTGTATGGCAACTCTATCGCCGCCATCAACTGGCGGTGTTGTCAGGCGACGAGCAGGACATGACCGTGTTAACCAGGCAGCAGGAACGATGGTCCCGTGCCGCAACCGCTCTTACAAAACGCAGCGAGCGCCTGCTTTCCGCATACGATCGCTGGGTCAAAACGGCGCCGGCGTTGATCGGCGCCGGGGTCTTGCGTGGTGCTCCGCTCTTTTCGAATCGTCGTCAGCAAAAGATCAATGAGCGATGGCTTTCCGCCTTGGGTGCATGGAAGCGCCTGCAGCGCGCATTCCGCGCGCTAATCAATCTGGATCGGCAACTCACCATCACCGCTCGAGAGGCGATCGAGGCCACCCGCGGCGCGCTCGAAGGCTTGCACTCCGAACACGGCGATGTCGAGGCGGAGTTGGAAGGTGCCATCGGCTGGCTCCGCGCTGAACTCGAGCACGGCAGCGCCGCAGTTTTCCCCTGGCCCGCCGCCAATCTACTCTCCGCGGAGCAGCGGGCCCGAGACTGGTCCGAGCGCATCAGCTCCAGCGCTCACGCACATATTCCTGGCTCAGTCGAAGTTGCGCAACTTGACTGGGCCTTGCTGCCCTGGGCTGAAACCTGGAGGGAATTGTATCCGCAACGGACCCTGCTGCATGCAGTCGAGCATGCCGGGCTAGACGCTGCCAGGCACGCCTTCCGGGAGGCTGAGGCCGAACATACCGCCGTGATGCGAGACATTGAGCAGGCGCGGCAGGTGGTGAAATTTGGACTGGAAGCCGGTCAAGGTAAGGAAGAAGCGGCCAAGGAGCTGTCTCAAGAAGCAGCCTCCAATGCGCTTGCGCTGTTGCAGCACCGCCGAGAGATTCTCGTTGATCCACAGGCAGCCGCAGAATTGGAGCTATGCCGCGCTCAGGCTGTAATTCTCCTGCAGACGCATACTGCCTTGGAAACCGGCCGCCTCGGATTGTTGGCCCTGTTGACGCGGGAAGGCGCTCCCAGTGCCGCCCGGCGCCTTGGGAACATCAGCATGGGATTGATGCGGACCACGGCGCGGGCCGTTCGCACAGCTGCCAGGACCGCGTCCCAATGGATTGCGTGGAAATTGGGATGGGAAAGGCAGTTTACTCCTCAGCTGGAACCACTTGTTGAACGAACGCGTTTGACCGCTGTTCTCGATGTCCAATCGAGGATTGAGGAACTGCCCGCTCTGTATCGCCACCTGTTCAGCCTGTCACCGGTTGAAGACCAGCGATTTCTGGTAGGGCGCGAGACCGAAATGCAAGGCCTGGCGCAGGCGTTTTCGAACTGGCAATCAGGGCGCAGGGTTAACGTGCTTGTTGTCGGAGCCCGTGGCAGCGGAAAAACCAGCCTGCTGAACTGCGCCGCGTCAACCGTGTTCACGGGCGTGCCCGTTGTGCGCAGCCAGTTTTCCGGACGAATCCGCAACTCGCAGCAAATGTCCGAGTTTCTGCACGAGCTTTTCCACGTTGCAACAGCAGCAGAACTGCCCAAAGCCCTGGGCCAGGGGCGGAGGGTCGTCATCATAGAAGAATTTGAACGGACGTTTCTCCGGTGTATGAACGGGTTCAGCCCTCTCCGAGAGTTCCTGCGGCTGATGAATGCGACTTCCGGCTCGACCATGTGGATGCTGGCCATGAACCAGGCGTCGTTCGGTTATCTGGATGCTGTGTTGGAATTGAGGCAAAACTTCTCTCATCGCATCAATTCGGTCTCGATCAGCAAGGAATGTATGATCGACGCCATCCTGCAGCGACACACGCTTTCGGGGCTGCGCCTGGAATTCGCGCCCACACCACCGGGCGACCCACGCGTCAGTCGAGTGCGACGGTTCTTCGGGCTCGAACAAAGCCCGAAGGATATGTTCTTCGAGGCCCTTTACAGCCAGTCGGAGGGGCTGTTCCGCTCCGCGTTCGAGCTCTGGCTGAGCAGCATCGATCGCGTGGAGGGAGCGGTGGTTCACATGCTCCAGCCTCTGGATCCGAACTACACTCAGCTTGAGGCGGAATTGAAACTGAACGACCTGCTAACACTCCAGGCGGTCCTCCAGCACTCCAGCCTCACTGCAGAAGAGCTTGCCGAGGTCTTCAGTATCGGCAGAGACGATGCTGAGTGCAACCTTCAACGTCTGCTGGAACTTGAGATCCTGGAACCCGAACCGAGTTGCCCTGGGCTACGTGTTTGCCCCCGCGCGGGACGCTTCGTACGCGATGCTCTCGCCCGGCAGAACCTCTTGTAAGGAGGCAGAAATGCCAATTGGTGAGACAGCGCTTCCCCGGAACGTCTTTGAATACTTCACACTTGCGCGGATCAGTTCGGTGGTTGCCCTTCTGTTCCTCACCTGGTTGGCCATTCGCTGGGGAACGCGGTTGCTCGATTTGTTGAGCCGGCGGGGGCCTCGCATGCGGTTCCTCGCGAAAGGCGCCGAACCCGTCCTGCGAGTTGTTCTGTGGTTCGCAGCCATGTTTGTCTCAGTTGAACTCCTGGCTCCGACGCGCGAGACATTCCTGGCCGCGATTGGCTCTGCAGCAATTGCCATCGGCCTGGGTGCTCAGGACCTCATCAGGAATCTAATTGGCGGTTTGGTCATTTTGGGCGACCGACCTTATCAATTGGGAGACTTGGTTCAGATCGGCGACGCCTACGGAGAGATCGACCATATCGGCCTGCGCAGCACCAAGCTGACTACTTTCGGCGATACGCGAGTGACAATCCCGAACGCTGAGATTCTGAATAATCAAGTGTTTGATTCGAATTCAGGTGTTCCATACTGTCAGCTGGAAGCCATACTTCATCTGCCAACCGACACGGATCCCGATGAAGCGCTCCGTATTGGCTTCGAAGCCGCCTACACCTGCCCATATCTATATTCGGCCAAACCGGTCGTGGTGCTCATAGAGGACAAGTTCAACCTCAATCCTTACCTTGAGATGCACATTAAAGCCTATGTCTGCGACCATCGACTCGTGCCACGAATGCAGAGCGACATCATTGTGCGGGCGAAGAGGGAATTCCTTCGCCGGGGTTTGTTGAAGAATTGGCCTCTTCTTCCAGCGTGAGTTCGTAATCCTCTGCTTTGTGGAAGGCGGAGTCGCTGGTTCTCGCCACATGCTGGTTTTCATGGCGTTGCGGAACATGAATTGAGGCGCTTGAGACGCCCGAATCGATCTTGATATGTTCGGAAGCGCCCCGGACAATTATGGCAAGCAGATCCGTTGACTTGTTCGCGCAGGAGGACTGACCATGAGCGTTAGCAGAATTCGTGTAGCGGCTGTTTTGAGTTCCTTGCTATTGGTAATCTTGATGGGCTTTGTCGCCATCCGTTTCATGCCAGAGGACGTTAGCCTTGTCTTCCAACACTATCTTATGTTTCCGCTGTTTAACGTGGCTGGGCTGTCAGTAACGCTACTGTTCCTCGTTAAGGTGATTGTTTTCTTTGTGGCATTGTTTCTGGTGTCGCACTTCACCATGAGGCTCCTGCAGGGACGAATTTTGATTCATACGCCGCTGGAACGTGGACAGCAATACGCCCTGGCTCGCGTTTCTTCCTATCTTGTTATCGTGTTCGGGATGGTGATTGGAATGCAATCGCTGGGGCTCAATTTAAGCAGCCTTGTGGTCGTGGGCGGCGCTTTGGGAATCGGCGTGGGCCTGGGTCTGCAGCCAATTGTTACGAATTTTGTGGCCGGTCTGATTCTTCTGTTTGAACAACCGGTGAGGCTCGGTGACCGCATCGAGGTCGGAAACACGAATGGTGATGTCGTTCGATTACGGGGACGAAGCACCTGGATCCGGACAAATGACAATGTCGTAATGATCGTCCCCAACTCAGAGTTCATCAACAATCGCGTTACCAATTGGACGGCCAACGACAGGCAGGTGCGCATATCTCTGACGGTTGGCGTGTCTTATAACAGTGACCCCGAGCAAGTGCGCAGCCTCCTGGTTGGCATTGCTGGACGCCATCCCGACGTGCTCGGCAATACCCCACCCGAGGTTATTTTCTGTGGGTTCGGCGACAACGCCCTCAATTTCGAGCTTCGTGTCTGGACCGTTACTCAGGTGCAAACACCCGCACGACTCAAAAGTGACCTTTATTTTTCGATATTCAGTGCCTTTAAAGTTGAAGGCATTGAGATCCCATTTCCGCAGCGAGACCTCCACCTCAAATCGGTCTCCGGGGATACGCTGTCCAACATTCGACTGGCTTCTCAGAACTAGCGGCGATATTAGCCGCGATGAATGAGCGGGCGTGGAATCGAAAAGCATTGATGCGTTTTCCAGTTGTCTGGGAGGGCCGGACTTTCGGCAGGTTCGAGTCTGGAATCACGCGTGTCTGGAATTACGCTTGTATAATGAAACGAGTCAGCCGCTTTCCGAGTGGGCGGTTAGCTCAGCTGGTTAGAGCGCCTGCCTTACAAGCAGGAGGTCCGCGGTTCGAGTCCGCGACCGCCCACCATTGATGCACCAGCAGAACCGGGCATTGCGCCGCCTGACTCCCTTGCTGGCAAGACTTCCCAGCGCACCGCGACAGATTGAATCTCCACGCCTGCTTGCCCCGAGAATCACCATGTCGATTTCCTTCGACTGCGCTGAATGAAGAGATTCGCCGGGAAAATGAATGAACAGATTTGCCCGAGAAAGTTTCAGCAAAAGGGCCCCGCTCCGCGCAGGGCCCGGTTCACGATTTCAGGCAATTGATGTACGAGGGAACTGCCGGCTAGCGCTTTCTGAAGCGGAACAGTCCGGTTCCCAGCGACCCGAGCCCGAGCAGGCCAAGGAGCGGAAGAGGTGATGCGGTTTGCGGAAGGTTCTTCCCCGCTTTCTCGCCGGTTTGACTCGTGGCCGCCGTATTGTTCTGGTCGGTTGCGGCAGCGCTGGTCTGGTCAGAGGTTGAAGGAGTTGTTGCCTGATCTGAGGTTGCGGGTGTTGTTGCTGAACTGTTGCTGTTCTGGCTTGAAGACTGTGTTGCGCCTGGCTGGTTGGCGGAGTTGCTGCTCGAGCTGCTTCCGTTGCCCGTCTGTGCGGCGAGGCACAAGCTGGCAAGGAGAAGCGGCGAAGCAAGCCATAGTTTTTTCATACCAAAGAACCTCCAAAGGTTTTTGCACAATAACTCCTCTCCATAGATGGCGATTCTCTGCTGGAGAAGGCCGCGCCAAATGACGCCAGAGCTGATGGTTACCAAAGTCACTGTACCAGCGGTAAGTCAGAGTAGATGCGGGGCAGATATATGGTAGATTTCATTTGCCTGGAAGAAAGCTTCATGGTCACTGCCACTTTGTTCGACAAGCTGCCGACCATCCTTGTGCTGGCCGTGCTGGTAGGTATCTTTATTGCCCTGCGGCGTTACGTAAGGTCGCCAAGGCTGAATTTATGGATCGCGGCCTGGGGCCTGATTTTTGTCCACTTCATTGCTGACTGGCTCGATGCCGATCCAAATGCGCCGATCCAGCTCTGGGTCGTGGCTGAATGTGCGCTCCTGCTCTCCGGCATCTTCTTTGTCGCTTCGCTTACGTCATTTTTTGAGAACAAGAAACTCACCGCAGCGCTGATTGCTCTGTTTGCCGTGCCGATGATGGCCTATACGGCCGCGTTTGCCTATGATCGCGACTGGCCGCTTCTGTACATGGCCTGCTCAGCGGTCATCTTCCTGGGCCTGCCCTTGTTCATCTGGTCTGTAAGGAAGATCGGCACTTCTTCACTGGTGTGGATGCCCGCCTCCATTCTCACAGGCGTGGTGGCCATGATTCGCGCAGGGCAGCATCAACCCCTCTTTGGCTTTCTGGCGCTGCTGACGTTTGCCTTCACGCTGCCTGGATTCTTATACCTGCGCCGGTATTGGCGTGTTTCACCTGGCGTGATTACCAGTGCAGGTGGATTCCTGTTGTGGGGAGCAGTCTTTCCGCTGGGGTATTTTGTTGCCACTCATTTCAAAACCCCGGTCAATCCGGAGCTGTGGAACACCCCGAAATTTTTTGTCGCTTTCGGCATGATCCTGACCCTGCTGGAGGACAAGTCGTACTTCCTGGCGGCGGCAAAAGCGCGCGAACGCAAAGCCAATGAACAAGTGCAGAAATTTGCGGCGATTACCTCGCGTCTGCTGACCGGAGTGGAACTCACTGGGATTTCACGCGAGATTGCCGAGGCGATTTGCGAGACCAGCACTTTTTCTCGTGCATCCATCATTCTGACGCACGACGGCAAGACGCTTTATCTGGCCGGCTTTGCCGGGATGACACCTGAGGCGGTTGCACGGATCGAAGCCAACTGTGCCGGCTTCTGGACCATGGACGATCTCATTGAGATCTTCCGGCGCGGCGCTAAGCTGGGACAATCCTCGCGCGTGATACGGGCGGAAGATCTTGTCCAGTTCAAACTGTCGGTCAGCCCGCGCGTCTACCCGTCTGATTCCGAGTGGAAACAGGGAGACCGCGTTCTGGTTCCGCTGCAGTCCACCCGCGGCGCTTATGTCGGTTGCATCTCCCTGGATGATCCTCGTGATTTGAAACGGATCAAGGCGGAGGAGCTGGCGAAGATTGAATTGCTGGCCGGCGATCTGGCCGTCACCGTGGACAACGTCAGCCTTCATCGCCAACTGTTGCGGTCAGAGAAACTGGCGGCTATTGGACAACTGGTGGCCGGAGTCGCTCATGAGCTGAATAATCCTCTGGCGTCGATCGTCGGGTACTCCGAGCTCATGACGGATGAGATCAAAGATGGCCCCCCGCGGCAAAAACTGGACAAGATGATCCGCGAAGCGCAGCGCATGAAGCGCATCATCGAGAATCTGCTGCGTTTTGCGCGCCAGAACAGTCTGGAGAAAAAATCAGCGAACCTGCAGATGCTTCTGCAGGACGTGCTGGCGCTCAGGGAATATCACATCCGCAATCATGATGTGGAGCTGAAAGTTCATGTAGAGCCTGAGCTTCCTGCCGTGGCGCTCGATGAGGACCAGTTCAAGCAGATCCTTCTCAATCTGCTGAACAACTCCATCGATGCGCTGGAAGGCAGGCCCGTGAAGAGGATCAGCATCGAGGCCTTGCGCCGGGACAACCGCGTCCTGCTTCGCTTTGACGACAACGGTCCCGGGTTCCAGGACCCCAACCGCGTGTTCGATCCGTTTTACACGACCAAGCCCGTGGGCAAGGGAACCGGACTGGG
>JBLMYN010000409.1:0-5659 GCA_050258305.1 Actinomycetota bacterium | reverse complement strand
TGTAAGCGCCGCGATAAATCAATCCCTGCTCGTGCAGGCGAACGAAAACCTCAGTCACGGCACGTGAGAGGTTCTCGTCCATGGTGAAGTACTCGCGGTCCCAGTCCACGGACGCGCCCAGCCGCTTCATCTGGGCCAGAATGGCGCCGCCGTAATGCTCGCGCCAGTCCCACACGCGTTTAATGAAGGCCTCGCGGCCGAGTTTTTGCCGGCTGATGCCCTCGGTGGCAAGCTGCCGCTCCACCATCATCTGCGTGGCAATGCCGGCATGATCCGTTCCCGGAACCCAGAGCGCAAGAAAGCCACGCATGCGCCGCCAGCGCATGATGATGTCCATCTCAGTCTGGTTGAGCATGTGGCCCATGTGCAGCCGACCGGTAACATTCGGCGGAGGCAGCAGCAGCGTGAAGACCGGCTGACGGGCGGCTTCGGACCCGGGCTCCGGCGTCTTCACGTGAAAGAGCTTTTCCCGGACCCAGTATTCCGCCCAGCGGACCTCGATTGCGCCGGGGTCATATGTCTTTGGGAGATCGTGTGGCATTCGTGCAGTCTGTAAATCACGATATTACAGGCGCAACGCGGGAGTGGGCAAACAGGGGCGAAAAAAGCGAAGCAGAGCCAATACGCGATCCTGAGGTGGCGGAACCCATGCTCGCAACGACGTATGCCGGAGAGCTACTTTTTTGAGTTTAGCTCGCGGACAATTTCTTCCACCAGATTGTCTTTCATGCGCTCCATTACGCGATGTACAGCCTGCGCAATGTTTTCGTGCTCTGTGGTTCCTGAAGCTGCCTGTTGGGCGACGGCTTCGGCGGCGGCCGGCAGTTCGGCCTCAACGCGCGCCGCAACCGCGTCATGATTCACGCCAGGCTCTTCTGCTCTCGCGGGAGCCGTGCTGATTATCTCCGGCTCAGGTTCAGGTACATAGGTGGGCTCGGGTTGAACTGCGCTGACCGGCGGCTCAGCGCCGGCGGCAACGGGCGGAACCTCTTCAGCCTCTTGCGGCGTTTCAGGAGCCTGTTCCAGCGGAGCTTCCATGGTGCTCGCAGGAGGCGCCACATCAGGCAGCGCAGGGAGTGCCTGCGTCTCTTCGGCGTCACTTGCAGTCTCAACCGCAGGTTCTTCATTGGCGACCGCAGCAGCCTCGGAGCTTTCCGCCGCCTGGCCGTACGCGGCCAGGGCCGCAGCCACACGGGCTTCAAAATCGGCATCCGAAAGGGACGGCGCACTGGACTGAACTTCAGCCACGCGTTGTTGCGGCTCCTCCGGAGTCACTGCCGTTGGCTGCGGAGGCTCGGCGAACACAGAAGCTTCGCTGATCGCATCGCTGGGCATTCCGGCGACGCCGGGAGCGCTTGCGGCACTCTGAGGCGTGGCGAAATGCTGCATGGTCGTCATCAGATCCGGTTCGCGCAGGTCCGCCACCGTATTGCGTGTGGCTTCCTCTGCCGTTTCCTGCAATCCTGCTTCGCGCGGTATTTCGATATCGCCAATCGGAGCCGCAGCCGTGGGAACCACTTCAAAATGCGCCGGCTCCTGGTAAACCGGAATCTGTACAGGCCGGGCAGGCGGTGCGGCCGCAGCCGGGGCCGCCGCAACCGGTGTGTGGATTACCGTGGGTTCCGGCTGAGCTTCCGGCCGCCATGAGGCCGGCACGTCATAGTCCGTGGCGGCAACCGCTGCCGGTGCATTCTGCACAGGAGCAGGCGGGGCGGCTTGTGGAGCCGGGGGAGCCGCTTGGGGGGCCGGCGGCGTATAGAAGCTTTCCACACGGGCGGCGTCTGCTCCCAGCAGGTCAGTGAATGCCGAGGATGCCGCCATATGGTCCGGCACTTCCACCATCGGCTGCACAGCCCGTGGCGGGGGCTCGTGATTTGTTTCCGGAGCCGGGACTTTAATTTCCTGCAGAACCGCTGGAGCCGCCGGCGCAGCCGCAGCGACAGGAGCCACCGTTACAGGTGTTTCAGCAATTCGTTCCTCAAACTTCTTGATGATCGCAAGCAGATCGCTCGCCTCGAACGGCTTGATGATGATGCCGTCAGCCCGTACGCGATTCGCGTCCTCGGGTTTATACGGCTCCATCTTGCCGACGGTCAGAAGCACCGGCGTTTTGATGGTGGCTATGGAAGAGCGAACTTTCTCACATACTTCCAGGCCGGAGTAGCCCGGCATGTAAACGTCAAGGATGATGATGTCAGGTTTCTGTTCGGCGATCTTTTTGACCGCTGCAGCGCCATTGCTGACAGCCACAACCTCATAGCCTGCTTCCGTGAGGATCTTCTTGCCCATGTTCTGGGCGGTTACGCTGTCATCGGCAAATAGGATTCTTAGCGACACGTCAAAATTACCCTTAAAGGCGGGGAAATAGGGACAACTTACTGGTAATTACCTTTTAAGTCAATCGAAAGACCACCTCAGTACCTGTGAGGTATATGTCCTATTACATTCAAAGGTAGTAGCACCTTTGAGCCCCCGGCCCCGTCAAAACGGGTTCAGCCTGCTCCATCCCTTCTTCTTCTTTTTCTTGCTGGTGGATTCCTTCTTCTTGTCGAGCTTCCCGGATGCCCCGCTGGCCACAGTTGTACTCTGTGCCGAGCTTGCACCCTGGACTTCATTCACCTGGGCCGGCGCCGGCGGCGGGGGGGCTCCATCTGCGGTAGCCTTGGCCGGTGTGACTCCGGGAGGCGGCTGGTTCGGTCCGGGAGCGCCCTTCCCGGTGATGCCTGCCACGGCCTGGATCCCGACTTTGCCGTCGGCCTGGCCGCCGGCACTCAATTGGTTCTGCAGGTCTTTGACCATTGCCGGGGCACTCACTACCTCCTCGTCCTGCATGCTCGGTTCACCTACCCTGGCGGCCCTGCGCACGATAACTGGGTTTCTTTTGAAATTCCCCATCAGGTCCTGCATCATGCTTACGTTGCGCCGGCTCTCCTCTTCCGCCTTGCTCTGCGCCAGCGCCTCCGGCGTGGGGACAGGTATGGGAGCGTTCAATGCCGCCAGTTCCTTCTTCGCATCATCCACCCGGTGCATCGCCGGATAACGCGTAATGATTCGCGAGTAAGCCTCCACGGCACGTTTCTGGAAATCGGCTGCCACCTTCTCCTTTTCCGCTTCCGGAAGCTTCTGCCTCTTCACAGCGTCAGCTTCTCTTTCATAGAGCTGGCCAAGTTCGAAGAGCGCATTGTCAACCTGGCTGTAGAGCGGATAGGAGTCCACCAGTGATTGCAGCCGTGCCTGTGAGGCCGCGTAATTCTGCCGCAGATAGTAGAAGTTCGCGATCCGGAACTGCCTTTCCGCCAGCACTTCCTCCACTTCGCGCAGGCGCTGTTTGGCCTCCGGCACCAGCGGGCTGTCCGGATAGGTTTGAATCAGCGTCTTGTATTCGTCCCCGGCGTGCATGGCTTCCTTAAAGTCGCGGTCCGGCTTTTCCATCTGGCGGTAGTGAATGTTCGCCACCTTGAGTTGCGCTTCAGAGGCTTCCGGCAGGTTGGGGAAGAAGGTCTGAAAATCCTTGTACTCCGCTTCGGCCTGCTGCCACGCCGCTGTGCCGCCTTCCTGGTACCAGGAATCGCCCACCGCCAGCTTGGCCTGGGCCAGATATTCGGAATCCGGATAGGCGTTGATCAGCGTCTCCAGCAGTGTTCGCGCTTCCTGGTAATGGCCGTGCTTCAGCGAATCGAGGGCGCGGTCGTAAAGGCCCTTGTCGGGCTGCTTGGAATCGATGTTGGCCAGAGGGTTCTGGACTTTATGATGGCATCCGGCAGCCAGCAGCACAGCACAGGCCAGTACGGAGGAGACAAAAAATTTACGCACCATTACCTACCTCAAAAATTTCCAAAAATCGCTCACACCCTTTGCAGGGTGGCTTCCTGGGCAAGCTTCAATAAAGTCTGCGCGTTCTGTGTGGGATTGCCATGGCCGAAAACCGCGTTGCCTGCAACCAGGATCTCCACCCCCGCGCGAACTGCATCGGCAATTGTATCGGTGGCGATTCCACCGTCCATTTCAATCCTGAAATTCAGTCGTCGCGCTTCCCGCATGGCCACCAGCCTGCGGGTCTTTTCCAGCGCCACGGGAATGAACTTCTGCCCGCCAAAGCCCGGATTCACAGACATCACCAGAACGTGATCCACCATGCTTAAAACGTCTTCCAGCATGTGTACCGGCGTGGCCGGATTGATGACCACTCCCACATTCAACTCATGGCTGTGAATCAGCTCCAGCGTGCGATGCAGGTGCACGCAGGCTTCCTGATGCACTGAAATCCAGTCCGCGCCGGCGTCGGCGAACGCCGGAATGTACTCATCAGGATTCTCAATCATCAGATGCACATCCAGCGGCAGATTGGTGGCTTTTCGCAGAGAAGCCACCACCGGCGGCCCAATGGTGATATTGGGCACAAAATGCCCGTCCATTACGTCCACATGCAGCACCGTCGCGCCGCCCTGGGTCACCGCATGAACGGCGTCAGCCAGGTGGGCAAAGTCCGCGGACAAAATAGAGGGCGCTAGTTCAATCAAGAAAAGCTTCTCTCAACTGGAGTTAACCAGATTCTAACACGCTGGCCCCGGGGCCCTTGCACCGCCTCCAGGGGCGACGGCACACGTATGTCGCGGCTCACCACAGCCGTCCTCTTTTGAACGATGCCGGTCTGCGGGTCTTGCATCTCTGTGCCTTTTTTTGTCTCTCCTTCTGATCACCTTTTCAGCCGTCCGTTTGTCTAGTCAGACCATGCTTCAGGTCTGTTCTGTCAGCCACCCGCCCGGTTTGTACCAGCCGGGGGGGTACCCCCCTCCCCCGGCGATCCCAAAATCTAAAGGACTTAGCTCGGTCGATCCCAATTTGATCCCAACCGATCCCAAGCTCTTACCCCATAAAGCACGAACGCCACAACCGAAAGATACGGCTGCGGCGACAACGTTTGCTGGTTTCTCCAGCAGTTCGCAATGTAGCAAAGAAGCAGCGAAAAATCAAGAGATTTTTGTGCGTCCGACCGCGGGAAATAGGATTTTTCGTAACCTACACATCACGCCCGGCACGCGATTACGAACTTTAAGACTCGTCAGGGACTAGATCCCTGATCGGACTCCAGCAGCGCCGTCGGCAACTTGATCAGCAGTGATTTGTCAGCCTCAATGGCATCCACCCTCTTGTTATATGTGGTGAGCAGGAGTGCGATCTGTTCAAGTCGCAGGCGAGAGCTGAATTCGCCCAACTCGTCAACGTTCTGGGAGACAAAGCCTTCAATGGAGACAACGCTTATTTTGCCCGGTGCAATCTGCTCGGCATTCTGCTTGGTGCCGACCGCGCTACTCTCCGGGACAATCAAATAAACCTGCAGGCCCTGTCTCACGTTTGCTTCGCATTTTTCAAAAACAAGCGGTCCGGGCGATACAGTAACGTGAAACACGGTATTGCCCATCCGGAAGTCGCCATGGCGGCCTCGCTGCTTCTTCGCCGAGCAGACCACTTTCAGCCCAACGTTGAAGCTTCGGCTGTATAGCTCCAACGATGCCCAAACTAGTTGCGTTGCGACGCTTCCCATCTTCCGCCGCTTACTCGCTGCGTTGGTAAGCGACTTAATGAGGTGGTAGGTCGAAAGGCGATGCGAGTCTTTCGGGAATTTCATCAATTTCGCATAAGTGGGTTCAGAAGTGTG
>JBLMYN010000408.1:0-5388 GCA_050258305.1 Actinomycetota bacterium | reverse complement strand
TCCTTGTCACTGGAGACCACAAAGACCTCGTAGCCCTGGGCAGCCGCCTTGCGCGCCAGAGTCCCGATCACATCATCGGCTTCAAAGCCCTGTTGTTCCAGAATGGGGATGCGGTAAGCCTCCAGCGCGCGGCGGATGTAGGGCACCTGCTGGACCAGGTCCGGAGGCATCTCCGCCCGTTGCGCCTTGTAGCCCTCGTAGGCAACTTCCTTGAAAGTCTGTGTCTTGATATCGAACTTGCGGACGGAGGTTACCGTTTTGGCATGTTCGTCACGGAAGGTCGGTCCGGCGACATCGAACACCGCGGCCAGGTATTCCGGATTGAAATCGGCGCGCAGCTTGCGCAGCATGTTGACGAAGACGTAGGTCGCGGCCGTGGGAATTCCCGTTTTGGTGGACATGGGCCGCTGCCGCGCCATGGCGTGATAGGCGCGGAAGATGAAGGACATTGTGTCCAGAAGGAAGACACGGCCTTTCTGCGCGGGTTTGGATGCGGTGGCCATCTGGGCTGTTTAGATTGTAAAGAAGTTGATTGGATTTGGGGCAGCGACTGGTATACTTCCCGCGCGTTTCAGTCCAGTCACGTTCATGTCTTCGCCAAGTCCAGCATCACCCGAGAGGGGCACAGCGCCCGCTGATTCCGGCGCAATAGATGCGCCGCCGGCGCGGAAAGCAAAAGATCCTGAGCCTGGCCTCACAAGGCAAGACTACATCGAACAGTACAAGGCTTATCTTGCTGACCTTGGAAACATCGGGATAAGATACACAACGTTGCAAGGCTTCTACGTCTCGGTCATTTCCGGGCTGATGGGCATCCTGGCGCTGACCGAGAGCCCAAAGCTGCTGGGCCGTATCCCCGTTTCTACTATGGGAATTGCGTGCGCTTTCTCCTCCGCCCTATGCGTGTTATGGTTCCTGACCATCCGATATTATCGGAAACTTTTTTTGGCAAAAATCACAGTTCTAAAAAAGCTGGAGGAGTACCTGCCGCTAAACTGCTTCGACCTGGAATGGGCCGTGTTGATCGAACCCGCGACAAAACCGGGAAAGGAGTCGGCGAAAAAAGAAGGGCCAGCCTGGCTGAAAATCGAGCAGTTTATTCCTTTCCTGCTGATCGTCTTTTTTGTCATCTTGTTCTTCGCTCGTAAGTATGCATGACAGGGTGCGAGTCCCAGGCTAAACGATCAAAAATTTGACCTTCCGGCCAGATTCGCTTTTGTTTGCAGGATGTTTCAGTGCAGCGACATCGAATCGGGTTCCCGCGGGAATGAGGGCCGGGCTGAGCCGCAGGCCTTCCGGTTCCCGGGTTGCACGGATCTTCACGCCAAAGTATTCGGGGAACTCAACATCTTCCAGCGAGCCGCAGCAGAGATACAGAGACATGAGGTCGCAAAACTGAAGGACGTCAGTCAGAGTTTCGAGCTCATCGGTTGACCTGCTTTGCTTCGACGTGAGCTTCTTCTGCCGCCCGGCTTCCGAGTCAAGAAACTCCTCAAGCCGTGCACGATCTGCAGCGGAATCTCGTGAAGAGTTGAGACGATGTTTCCCCAGCCGCCAGAAATGCCTGCTCACCATGTACCCGCCGGCAGGCGAGGTGGAGAGAGCAACCTCAATGGATTGGGTCCAGGCGGTCAGGAACTCGGCCACGCTGACCTGCAGAAAAGAGCAGGGCGGGCTGTGCTGAACCGAGCGGCTGCGCATCACGGCCTGAGCGTCCGGCATGCCCCATCCGGCATCGTGCAAGGCGATGGCGCGGATGAGTTCCGCTTCCAGCCTGGGAACCTGCGCTCCGGCCAGTTTCGCCGCGATCTCTCCGGCCAGCGCGGCATGGGAGGGCTGCGTGATCATCCAGCAGCGCTCATAGCTTGCACGTTGCAGAGGTTCAACGGCATCCCAGGCAGAAATGAATCCATGATCGGAACCAGAGGCCGCGGGCGGTTCAAGAGGACAGAGGATCATCGCGCAGTTTTATCCCGGACGGCGCTTGGCCATGCGACCTGGAACAGCGGCAGCTTTGGCGGGGCCGCTGCTCGAGGGCGGCTTCTTCATTCCATCCAGCAGCTCTTTCAACGCGACCGCATTGTTGCGTTCAGTATTTTTGGAAGAGTAGATCAGGGTTACGGCGTGTGAGTTATCCATCAGCGCGTAAAGTTTTTTCAATTCTTCCGTCGCTTCAGGCGTACACAGCTCCTTGAAATAGCGCTTCTTGAAGACCAGCCAGTTATCGGTGGAGTGATACCACTTGCGCAGAGTGTCGGAGGGCGCCAGGTCTTTCATCCAGTGGTCGATCCGGGCCGTTTCCTTCCTGATGCCGCGCGGCCACAGGCGATCCACCAGCACGCGCTCGCCGTCAGAAAGCGAGGGGCTGTCATAGGCGCGTTTGATTTTTACCGGCATGGCGATGGAAAAACAGCGAGCAGGGGTTTGCAAATCGCCGCCCTACAGACATAATAGTCATTTGATGCGAAAGGCGTCTACACTTCTACTTCTTGCCATCGCCGCGGCGCTGCTGGGGCCATCCATAGGTTGCGGAAAAGACAAGGAAAAAATGTCCGATGCCGAACTCGGGTTGAATGCTCAGCAGGCGCAGGGACGCCGTATCTACAACCTCTATTGCCTGAGCTGCCATCCCGCGTACTCAACCCACGGCAATAAAGGGCCGGGGCTGGAAGGGCTCTACAAGAAGCCTTATTTCCCCAGCGGCCTTACCGCGACGGATGAACACGTCATCGAGTCGATCCAGCGCGGGCGCGGCATGATGCCGGGGTTCGGAAATCAGTTGTCACAGCAGGACGTACAAAACCTGGTGGCGTACCTGCACACGCTGTAAGGCCCGGCCTTCTACCCTCATTTTTACTCCCCTTCGTGCGCTGCGGGGCATATACTTTTCAGGCAAATCCACGCTGTCCTGCCACCGCAGTCCAGCGAGAGTAAGGTTATGGAGCCCAAGCCTGTAGCACTCGTAAGCATGCCGTCGCTTTCCGCCGGTATTCCTTCCATTCAACTTGCCCTGTTAAAGCCCGTTCTGGAACGGGCGGGGATTCCGGCGCAGACGTTTTCCCTGTTCATGTACCTGGGCGACCAGATTGGCTGGCGTCTCAGCGAGAGCCTGGCTGAGGTCTGGCCGAACCTGCTGGGCGAGTGGATCTGGTCCAAAGCGGCCTTCGGAGATGAAGCCAATGAAGACGTGGATGAGTACTTTCAGGCGCATCACGAATCGCTGGCCGGAATGTGCAGGAATGCGGGCTGCACGCCGCAGGACCTGTGCCGCATGCGGGATGAGGCAGCGCCCGAGTTCATTGATTTCTGCCTGAATTCCACGGACTGGAGCAGGTTCGGGCTGATCGGATTTACGGTGGTCTATCAGCAGCTTCTGGCCAGCCTGGCCCTGGCCCGCGAGCTGAAGAAGCGCTATCCGCATATCCCCATCATCATCGGCGGCGGCAGTATGGAAGATGACATTGCGGGCGAGATCATGAAGGGCTGTCCGCAGATCGATTACGTCCATTGCGGCGACGCGGAGATCAGCTTCCCGCAATTTGTCCAGCGGCTGTACTCCGGGCAGAGCATGGAAGGGCAGGCGGGCATCATGTGGCGCGATGCAGGCGGCGCGGTGCAGTACGCCGGCCGCGCTCCCAATTTCCTGGCCATGAATGAGACGCCCACGCCCGACTTCGACGAATATCTTTACGCGCGCAGCCAGTGCGGCTATGAAGGCTACGAGGGCTCGCGGGAGCTGCTGCTGCCCATTGAGACGTCGCGGGGCTGCTGGTGGGGAGAGAAAAATCATTGCACCTTCTGCGGCCTGAACCGCTCGGGCATGGAGTACCGCGCCAAGAGCGTGGGCAACGTGATCGAGCAACTGAATGCACTCTCGCGCCGCTACGGCTGGTTCCGCTTTTTTGCCATCGATAACATCATGTCACCCGAGTACATTGAAAAGCTTTTCGGGCGGCTGCGGGCGGCCAATTGCGATCTGCAGGTTCACTATGAGGTGAGGCCGAACTTCTCGCGCACCCAGCTTGGGCGTATGCAGCGTGGAGGGCTGCTCTCCATTCTGCCCGGAGTGGAAAGCTTCTCCACCAACATTCTCAGGAGCATGAGGAAAGTCACCACCGGCATGCGCAATGTGGAACTGGTGAAGTGGTGCACCTACTATGGCCTGGATGTGACGTACAACATTCTTTGCCGCTTCCCCAATGAGACAGAGGAGGACTACCGCAGCCAGTGCGAGATCATGGAGAAGATTCCGCACCTCCAGCCGCCTTACGCCGCGGTGATGGCGCGGGCGGACCGCGGTTCGCCGATGTTTACCGAACCCAAGTCGCAGGCAATCTCGCAGCTCAAGCCGTTCAAGTGCTACAGCTACCTGTTGCCGAAAGGCAAGTTTGACCTGCCGCGCATTGCGTACTTCTTCGAGCACGATATGGCGGGAACGGTGGATGAAGCGCTTTACCAGACGGTTTTCGATTCAGTGGACGACTGGCGGGCGCGGTGGGCTTCCGGCCGGCGTCCCTATATGACCTACCGCAAGGGCTGGACGATGATTGTGATTGAAGACGGGCGGGAGCAGCCCTCGCGCCGCTATCAGTACGAAGACGGGCCGGCGGCACTGTATGAATACTGCGCGGACGCGCGGACGGAGAAGGAAATTACCACAAATTTCGGCGATGAGCCGTGGATCAAGAGTTCGCTCCAGGAGTTCGTGGACAAATCTCTGATGCTGTTCCTGGATGGCCGTTACCTGAGCCTGGCCTTGCCGGAAAACCGCTTCTTCGGCCTCGAAGCCAGCCCGGCAGCGCAAGCCGTGTACGCGGCAGTGTGAAGTACGCGGTTTGATACAACACTCCATGCTGCCGCAGGCCGGAGCGGAGCCGAACGGCGGAGCGACATTTGCATGCTCGTTTGGGATGGCTATCGGCCGTGACGACTCTGTTGGAAAGCCAGTCTCTCAGGGTTTCTTACACGGAATGATCTGGGCGGGAACTGAGCTTTCGAAATAAGTTCACGAGAACGAATCCCACTCCCATATAGATAAACCCGTTTACCACGACCGAGGTGGTGTCGATGATGAGGGTTGTGCTCCAGAGGTGTGATCGCGTGATTCCCACCAGCATTAGCGACGACGGCCACAGCAAGATGGTGAGCTTCTGAAAAGCAATATTTGTATCCAAGGGAAAAGGGCCTATCTTTCCCGAATTGTTCAGGTGCCAAAAAAGGCAGAGGATGCCACCCACCAAGAACCCGACGAACCAGAGTAGTTTTAGCGAGCGAGCCATAGAAGATCTCTTTGCATCAGACTTGAATAAAATCGACTAACGTAGCATCATGCTTGGTGTTTAGCCACCGCTGTAGCGCATGCGGCCGCACGCGCCTGTTCGAGCTGCT
>JBLMYN010000407.1:0-6682 GCA_050258305.1 Actinomycetota bacterium | reverse complement strand
GGTAGCAGAGAATGCAGCGCGGACGGTCAAAGAAGACAACGGGAGACCACTGCTGCTCTTCCTTGTGCAGCTTGCCTTCCATGTAGCGCGATTCCGCCGCACCGTATTTGAATGTCATGTCCTGCAGTTCGCACTCGCCGCCGGCATCGCATACCGGGCAGTCGAGCGGATGATTGCCGAGCAGGAGTTCGATCATCGATTTGCGGGCCTGGCGCACCTCGTCCGAGTCGGTAGTGACCACCATACCGTCAGTGATGGGGACGGTACAGGCAGTCTGGAGCTTGGGCATTTTCTCAATGCGGACGAGACACATGCGGCAGGCGGCCTGCAGAGACAGGCCGGGGTAATAGCAGAATGACGGAACTTCAATGCCCACCGCCTTGCAGGCCTCAATGAGAAGCGTGCCCGCAGGCGCGGTGACCTTTTTTCCGTCGACTGTGATCGTAACGTCTGGCATAGATCCCTTTTTGGCCTAGGTTGTCGCAACTCCGCGCACTGCAGGGCTGCTCTTGATTTCGTCAATCTGCAGTGCATGCCGGTCGGCATGCCGGGCAATCAAAATCAACAATTCATAAATGCTCACATTTCCAGCGGCAGGGTGAGGATGCGTGACTTCAAAGGCGCGCAGGTCCTCATTGTTCTGCTCAACAAACTGGATTGCTCTGGCGCGTGCCGACGAGAACTGCGCCCTTGCTTCCGCCAGGGTTGCGAAACGGCCTTTAGGCCGCGCACCCTCCGGCGACTCCAGCCGCCGGCTGCGGTCGGCTCCCGCCATGAGGAACATTTGCTCGCGATTGGGAGCACCAGCAGGCCGGGTGCGCCTTGGCTGGTCCAGCAGCTTAACCATGGTTGCTTCCGCCATGGTGAGGTGCTCGACTGCCTCGATCACTGACCATCGTCCTTCCTGCGGATGCATATGCGCCTGCTCCTCACTCACATCGGCAAAGCTCGCAAGAAAACGGTCACGGCTGGAGGCGAGCAACGTGAGCAGCATTTCCTTGTCGGACTGCGCATCGGCTGCCGGGTTGGGGATTGCATTCATCATCGCTCTCTCAGTGCGGCTCTTTCAGTGGGCCAGGACCGGTTCGCCAACCTTTCCGGCGGGTTCAAACGGACACGGTTTGCCTTCCAGGTGCGCCTCAAACTCGCTGCGCCACTTGTCAACAATGGACATGGTCGGGATGGCCGCGGCGTCGCCCAGTGGACAGAAAGTCCGGCCGAGCATGTTCTGCGCCAGATACTTGATGTTGTCGATGTCTTTGTTAACGCCACCTCCGTTGTGAAAACGGGTCAGCGTCTTTTTGAGCCAGTCTGTGCCTTCGCGGCAGGGGATACACCAGCCGCAGCTTTCATGCTGGTAGAACTTCATGACCCGCAGGGCGAATTTCACCATGCAGGTCTGGTCATCGAGAATGACCACGCCGCCGGAACCGAGGAACTCGCCCCGCTTGGCGAAGGAATCAAAATCCAGGTTGATGGCCTCTGCTTCTTCTGCGGTGAGCAGGAAGGTCGAAGATCCGCCGGGGACCACAGCTTTCAGCTTGCGTCCATTGGGGATTCCGCCGCCGACCTCGTAGATGAGCTTCTTCATCGGATAGCCAAGAGGCAGTTCGTAAACGCCGGGCTTGTTGACGTGGCCGCTCAGGCAGAAGAGGCGCGTGCCGCCGTTCTTCGGAGGGCCGTAATCGGCGAACTTCTGCCCGCCCATCAGAATAATGTGAGGGACAGCGGCGAGTGACTCGACGTTGTTGATCACGGTAGGCCCGCCCCACAGGCCCACAACAGCGGGGAAGGGCGGGCGGATGCGGGGAACGCCGCGCTTGCCTTCGAGCGATTCCATCAGAGCAGATTCTTCGCCGACTTCGTACGCGCCGGCACCGGTGTGCCAGTAACAATCGAACTGCTTGCCGCTCCCAAAAATATTCTTGCCCAGGAAACCTTTCGCATAGGCATCAGCGATGGCTTTGCGCATGATGTCGACCAGATAGCGGTACTCGCCGCGAATGTAAACGTAGCCGATCTTCGCTCCCACGGCCAGGCCGGCAATGATCACGCCTTCGATGACCGTATGGGGATCGTGCTCCAGGATGAGGCGGTCCTTGCAGGTGCCGGGCTCGGACTCGTCACCGTTGACGAGAATGTATTTGGGTTTCTCTGACTGCTTCGGTACGAAGCTCCACTTCATGCCCGTAGGGAAGCCTGCCCCTCCGCGCCCGCGCAGGCTGGAGGTCTTCACCTCATTGATGATGTCGTCGGGCTGCATCTGCAGGGCTTTCTGTACGGCCTTGTAACCGTCGAGCTTGAGGTATTGCTCGATGTCCGCAGCACCCTTGCCAAAGCGCTTCGATACGATCTTTATCTCGTCGGGATGGGAAACTAAATCTGCCATGTTCGTTAATTTGCGATTTCTGATTTGCGATTTATGAATTGCAGCAGCACGCCTCTCCTGCTCATAAATCGCCAATCACAAATCGCAAAATGTAAGCTCATTTTTTGTTCCGGTAACCCTCCAGCACGGTGTCGAGCTTCTCCGCCGTCAGGTTCTCGTGAAAGTCGTAATTCACCTGGACTGCGGGCGCCCAGCTGCACGCGCCGATGCACTCGACTTCTTCAAGAGAAAACATGCCGTCCGCGGTGGTCTGCTTGTGGCCGATTCCGAGAGTCTTCCTGCAATGATCAAAAAGTTCGTCGGAGCCACGCAGCATGCAGCAGATGTTGGTGCACACCTGCACGTTGAATTTCCCCGCGGGCTTGGTGCGCAGCATGGAGTAGTAGCTGATCACATTTCGTATTTCGAGTTCCGTCAGGCCGGTCTTTTTCGCCAGATGCGAGATAAGTTCATCACTGATGTAGCCGATCTCATCCTGGCTGTAGAGCAACATGGGGACGAGAAAGGAACGACTGGTCGGGTATTCTTTCATCTTCTCGTCGAAAAATTTGTCGAGCTTTTCAGAAATGGGCGCCATTACCGGTCGATCTCCCCGAGCACAATATCAATGCTGCCTATAGCCGCCACGGCGTCGGCAATCAGGCCGCCTTCGCACATTTTGGGAAGCGCCTGCAGGTTGGCGTACGACGGGGAACGCATGTGTACACGCATGGGCTTGGCTGTGCCATCGCTGACGATGTAGTAGCCCATCTCACCCCGCGGCGATTCGATTGCCTGGTAAACCTCGCCCGCCGGGACCGTGAATCCTTCCGTGACAATCTTGAAGTGATAGATGAGCGCTTCCATCTGTGTCTTCATCTTTTCGCGGTCGGGAAGGACAACTTTAGGAGCTTCGGCTTTGATCGGGCCGGAAGGCATTCCCTCCAGCGCCTGTTTGCAGATTTTTTGCGATTCCCGCAATTCCTGCACGCGGCAGAGATAGCGGGCCCAGACGTCGCCATCGGTCGCTACAGGGACTTTGAACTTGAAGTTCTCGTAGCCGCAGTAGGGCATGTCGCGGCGGATGTCCCAGTCAACGCCGCTGGCGCGCAACGAAGGCCCACTCACGCCCAGAGCCAGTGCATCTTCCTTGCTGATTTTGGCAACGCCCTTCAGCCGGTCAATAAAAATGCGATTGCCGGTGAGCAGGTTCTCGTATTCATCCACGCGCTCGGGAAATACATCAACGAATTTCCTGACTGCCTCAAAGAACCCGATGGGCGGATCCATGGCAAGGCCGCCGATGCGGAAGTACGAGGTCATCATGCGCTGGCCGGAAACCATTTCGTAGATGCGCAGCAGGTCTTCGCGCTCGCGGAAGCAATAGAGGAACACTGACATGGCGCCGATGTCCATGGCATGGGTGCCCAGCCAGACCAGGTGCGAGCTGATGCGCTGCAGTTCCGCCAGCAGGACACGCATCCAGACGGCGCGAGGCGGGATCTCCAGGCCCAGAAGCTTCTCCACCGCCAGCACGTAGCACAGGTTGTTCACCATGGGGCAGAGATAATCGATGCGGTCGGTGAGTGGGACCACCTGCTGATAGAACTTGGCCTCGCAGGTCTTCTCGATGCCGGTGTGCAGGAAGCCGATATCAGGCATCATGCGCACGATGGCTTCACCATCGATCTCCAGCAGCAGGCGCAGCACACCGTGCGTGGATGGATGCTGCGGCCCCATGTTGAGGATCATGGTCTGGTCGCCAGTGGTGTCAACAACGGGATTGGCGGTGAGATGCCCCATTAACGGAATCCTTCCACGGGATAATCCTTGCGCAGCGGGTGGCCTTCCCAGTCTTCCGGCAGCATGATGCGGCGAAGATAGGGATGGCCGAGGAAGCGAATTCCGAACAGGTCAAAGAGTTCGCGTTCGAAGAAGTTGGCCGAAGGCCAGACCGGTGTAACGGATTCGATCACCGGATCCTCGCCGCTGAGTTTCACCTTGAGGCGAACGCGCTCTTTGCGCGTGATCGAGAGCAGGTGATACGCCACTTCAAAGCGCGGCTCGCGGGGATAGTAATCAGCGCAGGTGAGGTCAGAAAGAAAGTCAGTCACCTTCTGATCTCTCAGGAGCGCTACAGCATCACGGACGCTTTCCCGGACAATGTAGATGGAGAGTTCGTCGCGGTCGAACTTTGCGCCCTCCACGGCGGCCTGGTTCCAGGCCAGCAGCGCAGCGAGCACGGGGCGATGTTTCAACTGCTCCAAATCAGTGACGGCAGGAGCGAGGGCCATCAGCCTTCACCCCTTTCCGGCTTGTTCCAGTCGATGACGCCTTTTTTCCAGATATAGAAAAAGCCGACCAGCACCAGGCCGATGTAGATCAGCATCTCCCAGAAGCCGAACATTTTAAGGTCTTTGGCAATGACGGCCCAGGGGTAGAGGAACACGGCTTCCACGTCAAACAGGATGAAGAGCATGGCCACCATGTAGAACTTCACGCTGAAGCGCTGCTGAGCGTCGCCCGTGGGGTTGATGCCGCACTCATAGGCGGCGTTTTTGGCGCGCGTCCATTTGTGTTTGCCAAGCAGCCAGGAGAGGGTGACCATGATCACGGCGAGTCCAATGGCCACGACCACCTGGATCAGCAACGGAATATAGCGGGCAAAGTAATTGTTGTCCGGCATGAAAGTGCCTGTATATAATGCGCGTCAATCAGAGGCTAAACATTCGAATGTAATGGCCATTCGCAGGGGTGTCAAGCCCTTGATTTCCGCTAAGTTAATGTATGCGAATGGAAAATTCGGGCTGGCTCTCTGCAGGCTGTCACAGGACCTGACTCTCACCCACTTATGACCATTTTCGGATTCAACACTGACGTAAAAATCGGCGAAACTGTGTACCACGTCCAGAGCGAGGCGCGTCAGGCGGACATGCTGCTGCAGACCATGGTCTTCGTAAAGGGCCAGTGCGTGGGGAAGAGAGTGGTTTCCTACGCTCAGAAGAGCGTACAGCCGGATTTTTCCGAGCAGGCCATGCACGAATTTCTGAAGGCTCAGCACAAAACCGTGCTGGAGGCCATCCAGGAAGGGCGGATTGAAACCATCTTGGGCACTGAGGCCAGCATCCAGGACGTGGGCGAAGGCGGCCTCACCCTGAACTGGACCAACTCCGTGCAGACGCCTGACCAGGCCGATGTGTCCATGTGTTTTCAGGTGACGGACGCGGGAAAGGCAGTCTCGGGCGCTGCTGTTTCGGTTTCAGCCAGTGTGCCTGCCGACGCTCAAGCTGTGGCGACTGCCACGACCGATGCACAAGGCAAGGCGACCGTGAGTTTTTCATTGACACAGCAGATGAGGCAAGACGCGTCGGTGATGGCACGCGCGTCGCATGGCGGAAAGTCAGCCACGCGGAAATTTCGCTTCAAGAAGTAAATTCTTTTTTAATCGATCCCCGGTGCATGTTCGCTCAGCGCCGTCATTTTTTGAGTTCCAGACAGGCCACAGCGCCGGCCCCGGCGGGGCATCCGGGCCAGGGGTCGTCAGAATGAAGGTCGAAGTAGGGCGCGTCGGAAGCCTCTTCGCGGGTTGAGAGCTGCCAGCCGTCGCTGTCGCTATAGCGGAAAAAGCATACATTGTGCTCTTCGGGCCCAAAGGTGGCAATGATGCGATCAATCATCACCGAATCGAAAACCTGCAGCCAGCTTCTGAGCTGGTACTTGCCGTAAGGAACGGTAATCAGACAGGTGCCGCCCGGTTCGAGCACACGATGCATCTCAGCCACAGCGGCCAGATAAGCTTCCGGGTCGCGTTCGCGGACTGCTCTCTTTGGATCGTAAATCCGCATATCGAGACCAACATGTTCAAGCACGGAGATGCAGACCACCGTGAAAAAGGAGCGGTCACGAAAATACATGTTGCGCAGATCCCCGAAAACATAAGAGATACGCTCCCGCCAGAAACACTCGCGTTCAGGCGCAAGGGTGAAAATGGTGACGTTCTTGTTGCGCAGCCGCGGATGATGGAGAATCAAGCGATGGTTTAAGGTTGAACCTGCATCCAGGAGATCAATTGAGGATTCAGGCAGCCTGGATAGCATCCACGGATATTCGACCAGGCGTTCGTCGAGCCATTTGCCGTAACCGCGTGAAGGCTGCTCTAGGTTGAATTCAGATCGGAGGGCGCGCTCAAGGGCGCGTTCTTTGTAGTGACCATACCAGCGATGGTTGGAGTAATGCCGTGGGGACAGACGGAACAGCCCGCTTTTGATCGCACGAATCACCGCAACGCCCCCGCAGGCGCTTCATCCTATCACT
>JBLMYN010000406.1:0-5002 GCA_050258305.1 Actinomycetota bacterium | reverse complement strand
TGGCCTGTTGCGGCTGGGCCCGTACGAGGAGAGGTTCGTTTCACATCTCGTCAACTGGTCGCGAAGGGAATACGAGGCCCGGTGGCGGAGTGCTTTGAAGCGTGTTCTTGACCATCAACCCGCGGCACTAATCACGGATATGTGGCTGCCGACTCAAAACAGTCACTTACTCTGGTGGCCCATGTGGCTGGTTGACTCCAATGTAATATTTCACAATCAATTGCTCTTCTTCGAGCAGCACGGAGTTACGGAAGAGCTGAATGTCTTGGCTCTTTATGATTTGATCGGGCCACGGCTCTCTCAAGATGACGAGGGTACACCCATCTCCGAATGGAGTGTTCCGGCCGTTGAAATTAAAAGCTTTTTGAATGCCGTCGGAGAAAAATACCATCAAGGTCACTGACACCAGAACGAGGTAGTGTCTTGGGTCCCTAACGCGGCCGCGAGCACCTGTACACCAGCGCCGATATCAACGATCACCTGCTCGGCTACAGCTACGATGCCGGCGGCAATATGACCAGCGACGGCGAACAACGGCAGCCCGTGCGGGCCTGCCGTCCCTGATGGCGAAGCGCGCTGCTTCAACCCCTATTGCACATTTACATTGGCCGTGAAGCGGTAGAGCTTGCCCGCCGTGTCCCATGCCTGGATCACCATAATGTGTGTGCCTTTGGCTGCGCTGACCTGCTGATCGAGAGTTGGCCCGAAGGATTGCGCCGCCACGGTTCCTGCGATATAGACGCGCATGGTGGTGATGGGAGCGGGATTGTTCTGGACGCCGGCGGAAATGCGGAACCGCGACTGCACGTCCTGCCCATCCTGAGGCGTATCGGGATAGATAGCTGGTGTGCAGACGCCGCCCAAGGGAGGGCAGCCGCCATCGTAGTACGCCTTGAAGTTGACGCTGCTTTTATAGGTGTGGCCGGCGGCGTCCCAGGCCACGACGTTCAGCGTGTGTGAGCCGGCGGTGGTGGACGCGCCCTGCCCGATGATCTGCGATTGGCCCCGGGAGACAGGGAAGTCAGCCACCAGCGTGCCGCCGGCGTAAGCTTTCACTCGCGTAATCCTGGAAGTTCCTTTGAACCCGATTGACATGGGCAGGTTCTGGGAGATGGCCTGGCCCGCCGCGGGATAGCAGATTCGCACGCCAACGGTTGACGTGGGGCAGTTGGGCAGATTCCCGATCACGTGGAAGTACTCGCCGGCCTGGTATGTGCGGCCGAAGTTATCCTGAGCCTGGATCACAAGGTGGTGTGTTCCGTTGGAGACGCCGCCATCATACAGGCTCACGGAGGGCCCGCCATTCTCAAGCTCCAGTTTGCCGTCGATAAAAACCTTCAGGTCGCTGATGCTGCCTGAGGCGGGCGTGGCTGTGGCTTCAATGTGCGGCACCTGATAAAGCGTTGCGCCGGAGCTGGGCTGGCACAGCCTGATTCCGGAGGAAGACGGCGCGGCGCATTGTGAGGCTGCTGTCGCCGTCCAGAACGCGAGTGCGGCAGCGAGGGCAATCAGTTTGGCGTTGAGCAGGGAATGTGGCGATTTCATCGGAAGGGGGCCCCTGTGGTGCGCATTTGCTTGCTGGTTCAGAACCTTGCAATTGAAAAGCCAAGTTGCTGCTCTCACAAGTAGCCGCCGGAATCTCAAAGGAAAGTAGAACAAGATTCAAGGTGAGAACGCGGATACACAAGGAGAGTAGATGAGGAGCCAGGGGGCTTCGCTCACGGCCGCTGGAACTTGCCCGTTGCCCCGGCAGGCATGTGAAGGTGCGGCATTGGGCTTTGCCGCCAAATCTTTTATAATTCGCGGGTTCTGCAATGAGTGACTCTACACAGCTCAACACCACCGCAATCGCCGCGCCGCCGGAGAAATCCGGGCCGCTGGACATCAACCAGATCCAGGCCATTCTTCCGCATCGCTATCCTTTGCTGCTGATTGATCGCGTGCTGGAGATCGAGCGCAAAAAGAAGATCGTCGCCATCAAGAATGTCAGCATCAATGAGCAGTTCTTCCAGGGACACTTTCCCGGGTTTCCCATCATGCCCGGCGTCCTGATTGTTGAAGCCATGGCGCAGGCAGGAGGCGCTCTGCTGCTGACCGAGGTGGAAGATCGCGACGACAAGCTGATTGTTTTCACCGGGATCGAGAAGGCCCGCTTCCGACGTCCCGTGGTTCCGGGCGACCAGCTTCGGCTTGAAGTGGAGATGCTGGCATGGAAAGCCATTGCCGGCGTCGTTGCCGTGCGCATCGCCGGCAAGGCGTTCGTGGAGGGAAAGCTGGTGTGCGAGGCCACGCTTGGCTGCCAGCTTGTCAGCAGGCCATCAGGCAACGCCGGTTCCGGCGCAACCAACTCAACCGAATGATTCATCCCACGGCGTCTATTGATCCCTCAGCGCGCGTGCCTGCCTCGTGCTCGGTAGGTCCGTTCTGCCTTGTGGGAGCGGACGTGGAACTGGGCGAGAACTGCGAGCTCATTTCTCATGTGGTCATCCAGGGGCCGGCGAAGATTGGCGACAACAACCGCTTCTTCCCGTTCTGCGCCATCGGCGGAGAGCCGCAGGACATTTCCTACAAAGCAGAGAAGACCCGCCTGGAGATGGGGGACAACAACGTGGTGCGCGAGTGTGTGACTCTCAACCGCGGCACGGTTAAGGGAGGCGGCGTAACCCGCATCGGCAGCCACACGCTCATCATGGCTTACTCGCATGTGGGGCACGACTCAGTCATAGGCGATCACGCCATGCTGGTGAATGGCGCAACGCTTGCCGGTCACGTCACGGTGGAAGAATGGGCCGTGGTGGGCGCGCTCTGTCCTGTACACCAGTTCGTGCGCATCGGGGCACATGCCTATATTGGCGGGGGCACGACGATTACCCAGGACGTGCTTCCTTTTTCAAAATGCGTGCAGCCGCGCGACGTGCGCGTTTATGGAGCAAATTCGGTTGGCCTGGAACGCCGCGGTTTCAGCAAGGGTCGCATCGTGAAAATCCAGCACGCGTTTCGAGTGCTGGTGAATTCAAAGCTGAACACTACGCAGGCGCTCGCGAAGCTGAAGTCGGAAGGCGATCAGGGCGAGGACGTGGCCATGATGATCCGGTTTGTCGAGCAGTCCGAGCGCGGCGTGATCAAGTAGATTCCCACCGCTTTGCCTCAGCGCGCCGCGGAAAGGCCGGTGCGCTTATGGTGTTCCGCAATGTTGTCCAGTATCTCAAGAGCCGCTTTGAGCGCCTTGCGGCCATCTTCAAGAGGCACCAGCGGCTGGGTGCGCGCGCGCACGGCATCGAGAAACGATTTCAACTCCGCCCGCAGAGGCTCTTCCTGATGCACGGAGGGCCTGTTCATGGTTACCCCCGGTATCGGCGAGGCGCCTGGCGTCCCAGTGAAGTCCATCAACTGATCGAGAGAGAATTTCTCCCCCTGCGCCACTCGGAATTGGAGTACGTCCTGTCGTCCGTAGTCCACGGAGATGTATTCGTGCGGCTGGAAGAAGCGCAGCTTGCGCACCCGCTCGGTGCTGATGCGGCTGGCAGTGAAATTGGCCACACAGCCTGTCTCAAATTCCATCCGTACGTTGGCGATATCCACTTTGCCGGTGACCACCGCCAGACCAACGGCCCGGATCTCACGCACGGGAGAGTTGACGAATGAGAGCACAATGTCCAGATCGTGGATCATCAGGTCCAGGACCACATCCACGTCCAGGCTGCGCGGCGTGAAGACGCTCAGGCGGTGGACCTCAAAGAACATCGGCCTGGTGAGCAGCGGGACGGTGGCTCGCACGGCTGGGTTGAAGCGTTCCAGGTGTCCGGTCTGGGCGATGCGCTGGTTCGCGGCCGCCAGACGTACCAACTCATCGGCTTCTTCCAGGGTCGAAGCCAGCGGCTTTTCAATCAGCACATCCACGCCCGCGGCCATCAGCGACGCCGCCACGCTCAGATGGTGAATGGTAGGAACGGCCACTGACGCGGCATCGACGCGGCCGGCAAGCTCCGCCACGGATGTGAACGCCTTGCAGCCAAACTGGGCAGCCACGGCCTGGGCCTGCGCGGCGTCGCTGTCCACCACGGCAGCCAGTTCCACGCCCTGCCCCTGTTGCTGGAGTTCATGATAGACACGGGCGTGGTTCCTGCCGAACGAGCCCACACCAACGACTGCTACGCGGATTGCCCTTTGGTTAGCCAAGTCAATGATTTTCTCAGAGCAATGAGGCCTTGGGCAACGCTACTATTTCAATACGTCTGCATAAGCGAGGACATTTATGAGTCGCGCCTTCAGCTTCATCGCATTACTGGCTGTTCTGGTGGTTGGGGCCTGGTTTTATATGCACCAGGCGCAGCATGTAATGTCAGCAGGGACAAGCAATCCCACCGCCACCGTGGATTTGATTGGAGTTCGTGCTGATCTGCTGGCCATGGCGCAGGCGGAACGCAGCCACGCTGCCATGAACGGCAGCTACGTCTCACTCGATGACCTTCGCTCGAACGGCGACCTGACCATGACGCGCGACCGTCGCGGCCCATACGCTTACTCGGCTGAGGTCAGCAGCGATGGATTCCGCATTGTTGCCACCTACTCGGGGCCGGAGAACTCCGGGATGCCGAAATCCCTGAGCATTGACCAGACGATGGAAGTGAGCCAGCAGTAGCCTCTGCCGCGGCGCCGTGACCGCCAAACCCGTTGCGCCGGGCACGCTGGATTAGCTAATATATTAGCTATGAAGCGCAGGAAAATCACCGTCAACATGCACGAGGCCAAGACCACGCTCTCCCGCCTGATCGAAGCCGCGGAAAAAGGCCACCAGGTTACCATCGCTCGCAATGGAGATCCGGTGGTCGAACTGGTGCCGGTGAAGCCACAAACCGGCCGCAAGCCGGGAACGCATCGTGAGCTTGAGGTCGGCCCGGAATTTTTTGCGCCCCTGTCCGAGCAGGAACTCGATGCCTGGGAAGGCAAGTAACCATGCGGTTGCTGCTCGATACTCACGCCCTCCTGTGGTGGGCGAATG
>JBLMYN010000405.1:0-5659 GCA_050258305.1 Actinomycetota bacterium | reverse complement strand
AGTGACCTTGTAGCCCTCGTCGGCCAGAGCAGCATTGCGTCTCCCAAGCAGATCTGCATCGTGTCCGGCGGAAAGAATCAGGTAAGGCATTTCAACACACTGCCCTTGAAATAAGGCTACGCGGGCATAGGCAACCCTGAAAGCGCCAACTTCGGCCAGAAAAGACGCGTTCAAATATGGCGATGAGGTGCAGGGAGGAGGTGTCGAGTTGAGTGGAAAGAAAAGCGTGGGCGGTTTGGAGCGAAGCGACAGAATGGGCCGCAAGGTGGCGGGCGAAGCCGTCCACGCGCTGAGCCCGCTGGCTCAGGAGCCCGATTCGAGTTGGGTGAAAACCAAAGCGTGGGCGGTTTGGAGCGAAGCGACAGAATGGAGGGTGCGGTCCACCGGGCTGCCTGCCGAGAGCACAAATGCTCCTCAGTCCGGTGGCCCGCGCCGGATAGTAGGACGCAGTATCTCTTCATGGCGATGCAAACCTGAATACGCCAAGATACGCCGCAAATGCACCATGAACAGGGCAGCGCATGAGTTATTCACAAGCCTTCGCGTCAAGCCCACCCTGACTTCTGAACCTCGGCTGCCCGCAAAAGAGGTGTCCTCCTGCAAGCAGACCCGGAAGCTGCTGAGTTCTCGGGGCTTTCGCGGGTTGCGGCATAGGGCGTTTGTTTCTACAATCTTTCATATATGCGAACGTCCCGGATTGCCGGGCTTCTGCCTGTGTCCACAGCCGCTTTGGCGCAGCAAGATCGGCCCTTGAACATCTCCACAACTCGAAGGCTTGTTCTCGACTCAAGGGAAACACTTAGCCGGCCTGGGCCCGCTGCGGAGAAAATGCGCCCATGAACACCCCTGAAGCCACAGTTCTCCCTCCCGATTCCGCGGAAGCGCGGGAGTACAACCGCACCAGGCGGTGGCTGGAGATTGGCGACCTGGTTTTGAGCTTCGGCTTTCTGGCGGTATTGCTGGCCACGGGATGGACCAACACTCTGCGCGACTGGGCCGTGGGCATGGCAAAAAATTACTACGTCCTGCAACTTTTCTATTACGTTCTCTTCCTCAGCATTCTGAGCAAGGTGCTGGGATTTGGCCTGGACTTTTACGGCTTCCGGCTGGAGCACCGCTTCAACCTCTCCAACCAGCGGCTTGGCTCATGGCTGAAGGATTCCGCCAAGGGGTGGATCCTGGGACTGGTGCTGGCGACGGTGCTTTGCGAAATTGTTTACGCCCTGATTCGCACCTCGCCCGAACACTGGTGGATCTTTGCCTGGCTGATCTTCCTCGCCTTGCTGGTCTTTTTTGCCCAGATCGCTCCCGTGGTGCTGTTTCCGCTTTTTTACAAGTTCGTACCGCTGCAGAATGAGGCGCTCAAGCAGCGCCTGCTGCGGCTGGGAGAGCGCGCCGGGACCCGTGTCCGCGGCGTCTACGAGTGGAAGCTTTCAGAGAAAAGCAGGAAGGCGAACGCCGCCCTGACCGGACTGGGAAACACGCGCCGCATCATCGTGGCCGATACCCTGCTGCAGAATTACAGTGACGATGAGATTGAGGCCGTGCTGGCGCACGAACTCGGCCACCATGTCCACGGTCATATTCTGAAGAGCATTGTGGTGGAAGCGCTGGTTACGCTGGCAGGCTTCTGGGCCGCCAATCTGGTGCTGCGCTATGCCATTGACCAGCAGCACATGTTCGAGCACATGGCAGACTTCGCCAATCTGCCTTTGCTCGTGCTGGTGTCCACCGGCCTTTCTGTTCTGCTCATGCCCGCTCTGAATGCGTATTCGCGCTTCAATGAGCGCCAGGCGGATCTCTACTGCTGGAAGTCGGTGCCGAGCATCACGCCGTACGTAAGCGCCATGGAAAAGCTGAACCAGCAGAACCTGAGTGAAAGCCATCCCTCGCGCGTGGTGGAGATTCTTTTCCATTCCCATCCACCCGTTTCCAAGCGGATCGCGGCGGCGGAAGCATGGGCCAGAAAGCACCGGCCCAGCCTGGCGACTTAGCTATCCGCCGCCTTGGAGGATGGCTTCGACCTTTTTCAGATCTTCCTCCGTATCCACTTCCACGGAGCCGAACGGCGTTTCTTCCACATAGATGTCGATTCCGTTTTCCAGCAGGCGCAGTTGCTCCAGCCGCTCGGCCGCTTCCAGCTTTGACTCCGGCAGGCTGCAGAACCGCTCCAGAGCAGCCTTGCGGTAGGCGTACAGCCCCAGGTGCTTGAAATATTGAATGCTGCCGGAGCTGTCCCGGTCGTACGGAATGGTGGAGCGCGAGAAATAGAGCGCCCGGCCGTTTTTGTCCGTGACCACCTTCACCGCGTTCGGATTGCCGATCTCCTCCGGCCGGCACGGGGTCTTGACGGTTGAGACCATCACTTCGGCCCGTTCCAGCGGCCTGAGCAAAGCCTCAATCTGCTGGGGACAAAGCAGGGGCAGATCGCCCTGGATATTCACATACACATCAGCCGGAACACGCTGCGCCACCTTGTTCACACGGTCTGTGCCGCTGCGGTGCGAAGAAGACGTGATCTGCGCATTCCAGCCGTTGCTCTGCGCCAGTTTCATCACCTCATCGGCGTCTGTGGCAATGATCACGTCCTGAAGCAGCGGGCATTTCTTTGCCGCTTCATAGACGCGCTGGACCATCGGCTTGCCGGCGATTTCGCGCAGCACTTTGCGCGCCAGCCGCGTGGAACCAAGCCGCGCCGGAATCACGGCAATCGCCTTGAAGGAAGGGCTCATGGGTCAGCCTGCGTGGTTGGTCAAAATGAATGCTAAGCAGGCCGGTTGCGCATCTGCTGCAGCTTCTTGGATTTCTCTTCCACGCTCCGGGCCAGCTTCTCCTTGAGCGACTTCAGCTTGCCCGCGACTCCCGCGTTGCTCAAGCCAATCATTTGCGCGGCCAGGATGCCTGCGTTGGTTGCGCCCGCCTTGCCGATGGCCGTGGTGGCCACGGGAATGCCCGCGGGCATCTGCACAATCGCCAGCAGCGAATCAAGACCGTTCAGCGGGGTTGACGGAATAGGAACGCCGATCACCGGCAGCGTGGTCTCAGCCGCAATCACGCCGGCCAGATGCGCCGCGCCGCCCGCGCCCGCGATAATGACCTTGACGCCGCGGGCTGCGGCATTGCGCGCAAACTCGGCGGTCCGGGCCGGCGAGCGATGCGCGGACGTCACATCCATCTCATACGCAATACCGAAATCTTCCAGCGCCTTGGCGGCTTCGGTCATGATTTCCAGGTCTGAATCTGAACCCATCACGATTGATACAAGCGGACTCTCTGCCATTCTTCTCCTTCTCCAGGTTTATGGTTGCGGTTTGAGCGCTCTGGCTCCAATATCTTTGCGGTAATACATGTCTTCAAAACTGATCTGCTGCACGGCCTCATAGGCCCTGGCAATCGCCTCCTGAAGCCGCGGCGCCCGGGCCGTTACACCCAGCACGCGTCCGCCGCTGGTGTAGTACCTGCCGTCCCGTTTGCTGGTGCCGGCGTGAAAGACCTTGACGTCTTTGTTCTGGGCCGCCCGCTCCAGGCCGCTGATCAATTTGCCGGAAAGAAATGCGCCCGGATATCCGCCTGAAGCCAGGACAACGCAGCAGGAAGCATCCGCGGACCAGTGAAAGACTCCATCGCTCAGGCGGCCCTCAACCGAGGCCTCAATCGCCTCAAGCAGGTCGCTATCCAGCCGCATGAGCACAGCCTGAGTTTCCGGGTCACCGAAGCGGCAATTGAATTCGAGCACCATGGGGCCACGAGCCGTCATCATCAGCCCGCAATAGAGAATGCCGCGATAGGGAATGCCTTCCGCCTTCATACCCGCAATCACGGGGCGCGCTATATGATTCAGCAGCCAGTCCACCATGCCGCGGTCCAGCAGCGCCTCAGTGGAATAGGCGCCCATGCCGCCGGTGTTCGCGCCGGTATCGCCTTCGCCCACGCGCTTATGGTCCTGCGACGCGACCAGCGGCGCCACGCGCTCACCGTCACTGATCACCAGGAATGAAATTTCCTCTCCCTGAAGAAATTCTTCAAGCACAACCCGGCCCACAGGCGACCCCAAAAACTTGCCGCTGAACATGGCTGCTGCCGTGTTGGCGGCTTCCTCCCTGGTGGGGGCGATGACCACGCCTTTGCCGGCGGCCAGCCCGTCGGCCTTTACCACCACCGGCGGGGAAAACAACCCCACCGACCTCCGGGCCTCGTCCTCTGATGCGCACACCGCATAATGCGCGGTGGGAATCTGGTGCCGCTGCATGAACTCCTTGGCAAAGCTCTTGCTCGATTCCAACTGCGCCGCCGCTTGCGTGGGTCCAAAGACGTTCAAGCCGCGCCGGGTAAACTCGTCTGCCAGGCCCAGTGAGAGCGGCAGTTCCGGCCCCACGACGGTCAGGTCGGGCTGCACCTGATGCGCCGCCGCCAGCAGGCTCTCCAGGTTCCTGGGATCACCGGGTAAACACGTGGCCTCATCACAGATGCCGCCATTGCCGGGAACGCAGTAGACCTGCGTTACGCGTGGAGACTGGCGCAGCTTCCATACAAGCGCGTGCTCACGGCCTCCGCTTCCGATGACCAGCAGTTTCATAGAGCGAGTAAGCAGAACTTATGAGGATAAATCATAGCTGCACGAAGCGCGAAGTCACAGCCCGATGCGCAACGGTTCGCATTCCGGGCGCGAACAGGTCAGCGTAGAGACGCGGCATGCCGCGTCTCATCTGCGCGCGTCGCGCAAGTTCTATTTGTGCCCCGATGCTCCTTCAGGGCTCATTCCCAACTGCCACATCAGGAAGCTCAATTCCCGCGTCGTGTTTTCGATCTGCTTGCTGACCGGCGCTCCGCCGGAATGGCCCGCATCCGTGTCATAGTGCAGGAGAATGGGCTTGTCAGAACCGTTGTCCGCCTGCAGAAGGGCGGTCATCTTGCGCGCGTGGAGCGGCGCCACTCGAGTATCCGAATCGCCGGTGATAAAGAGCACCGCCGGATATTTTGTGCCCGCCTTCACGTGCTGGTATGGCGAATAGGCGTAGATGAATTTGAACTGGTCCGCATTTTCCGCTGAGCCATACTCAGGCACCCAATAGCGCGCAACCAGAAACTTTTCATAACGCAGCATGTCGAGCAGAGGGTAGCCGCAGATCACCGCGGCGAACAGGTCAGGCCGCTGCGTCAGCGCCGCTCCCACCAGCAACCCGCCGTTGCTGGCGCCGCGGATCGCCAGCTTCTCCGGCGTGGTGTATTTGTTGCGGATCAGCCATTCGGCAGCGGCAATGAAATCATCAAAGACGTTCTGCTTCTTCTCCAGCATGCCCGCGTGGTGCCAGGCTTCGCCAAATTCCGATCCGCCGCGCAGATTCGGCAATGCGTAAACGCCTCCGCTGGCAATCCATTCGGCGGCAAAGGCGCTGAACCGGGGATCCATGGCAATATCGAACCCGCCGTACCCGGTGAGCAGCGTGGGATGCGAGCCATCCAGTTTGATCCCCTTCTCGTGGGCAATGAACATGGGGACTCTGGTGCCATCTTTTGACGTGTACCAGACCTGCTTCACTTCATACCGGTCCGCGCGGATGGGATTGTCCGTCTTGAACCAGACAGACTGCTTTCCATTGCCGACGTCATAACGATAGATGGTGGGCGCGATATAAAAGGAATTGAAGGTATAGAAGGC
>JBLMYN010000404.1:0-9271 GCA_050258305.1 Actinomycetota bacterium | reverse complement strand
GGTTGAACACACTCTAAGATGAGTCCTCGGTTTTCAAACACGGCCCGGCAGTTTGTTCCGTATTTGTAAAAAAATGGATGTTATTCTTATTTATCAATTACTTACGAGCTGCGCCAAGGTGGTCTGCCAGGGCCTGTCCGGTGTAGGATTTCTTGATTTTCGAAACTTGGTCCGGCGTCCCCTGGGCCACAATGCGGCCACCGTCCTCGCCGCCCTCCGGACCGAGGTCAATGATCCAGTCGGCATTGCGGATTACATCGAGGTTGTGCTCGATGATAATCACCGAGTTCCCCAGGTCGGTGAGGCGATGGATGACTTCCAGCAGCTTGCTTACATCGTCAAAGTGCAGTCCGGTGGTGGGTTCATCCAGCAGGTAGAGTGTGCGTCCGGTCTGCCGTTTTGAGAGCTCCTTCGCCAGCTTCATACGTTGCGCTTCGCCGCCGGAGAGAGTCACTGCGGACTGCCCCAGTTTGATGTAGCCAAGCCCGACGTCTTCGAGGGTTTGCAGCCGCTGCCGAATCTGCGGTATGTCGGCAAGAATGGGAAGCGCGTCAGAGACTGAGGTTTCCAGCAGATCGGCAATCGAGCGGTCTTTGAACTTAACCATCAGCGTCTCATGGTTGTAGCGCTTGCCGCCGCAGACTTCGCAGAGCACGTACACATCGGGCAAAAAATTCATTTCAATGCGGCGTTCACCTTCGCCCTGGCAGTGTTCGCAACGCCCGCCGGAAACGTTAAAAGAGAAGCGTCCGGCCTTGTAGCCGCGCTCGCGTGATTCCGGCAGCATGGCATAGAGCTCGCGGATGTGCGTGAACACGCCGGTGTAAGTTGCCGGGTTGGAGCGCGGCGTCCGGCCGATGGGCGACTGGTCAATCCGGATCACCTTGTCAACGTATTCCGCCCCTGAGATCGCCTTGTGCGCGCCCGGCTCCTCGCGTGAGCGATAAAGCTGCCGCGCCAGCGCCTTGTACAGAATGTCGTTTACCAGCGTCGATTTTCCCGAACCCGACACCCCGGTGACCACCGTGATGACCCCAAGCGGAAACGTGACATCAATGCTGCGAAGATTATTTTCGCGGGCCCCGAGCACGGTGATGGCTTTGCCATTGGTGGCGCGAGGCTCAAAGCGGGCTTTGATGGCCCGGGTCCCGGCAATGTACTGGCCCGTCAGCGACTCCGGCTGATGTGTGATTTCCTCCGGCGTTCCCGCCGCCACCACTTCGCCGCCGTGCAGTCCTGCTCCAGGGCCAAGATCAATCACGTAATCGGCGCGGCGGATCGTTTCCTCATCATGCTCCACCACCAGCACGGTGTTGCCCAGATCTCGCAGCGACTCCAGCGCCTGCAGCAGCCGGTTGTTGTCACGATGGTGCAGGCCGATGGATGGCTCGTCCAGCACGTATAACACGCCGCGCAGCCGCGACCCGATCTGCGTCGCCAGCCGGATACGCTGGCCTTCGCCGCCTGAAAGTGTCGCAGCCGAACGGTCCAGCGATATGTATCCCAATCCAACGGCATTGAGAAATTGCAGGCGTTCTCTGATTTCGTGCAACACGCGTCCGGCGATCAGCTTCTCACGATCGTTCAGCGTAATTTCTGCGGCGGTGTCCACGGCGTGCGACACCGGCAGCGCGGTAAAGTCGCCGATGGTGAGCCCGTTCACTTTTACCGCCAGGCTCTCGGGACGCAGGCGGCGTCCCTGGCAGGCCGGACAGGTTGTGGCGGACATGTAGCCCAGAAGCCAGTCACGGTAACCCTCAGAGGTCGCCTCTTCCATGTTCTGCTTCAGGAAGCCCAGCACGCCGTGAAACCCGAGCCGCGGCGCTTCTTTTTCATCCGGTCCATAAAGCAGCAGGTTCTGGAATTTGCCTGGAAGCTTCTCAAACGGTGTCGCGAGGTCGATCTTGTAGCTCGCGGCGACAATCTCCACCATGCGCTGCAGATAGGTCGATCCCGAACCGGGTCCCAGCGCGCCATCCAGCAGCGGCTTGGACCAGTCGACAATCACCTTGGCCGGATCAAAGTCATATTTGCTGCCCAGCCCGTTGCACTCCCGGCACGCGCCGTAAATGCTGTTGAACGAAAACGAGCGCGGCTCAAGCGCAGGAATATCGATGCCGCAATCCGGGCACGCCATGCGCGAGGAGTAGAGCTGCTCCGCGCCGCCCACGACGGCAACCTGCACCAGCCCGTTGCCCAGCTTCATCGCCGTGGCCACTGACTGCTCCAGCCGCTTCTCGATTCCCGGTTTCACCAGCAGACGATCAATCACCACCTCAATCGTGTGGTTCTTGCGCTTGTCGAGCTGGATCTCGTCCAGTTCCTCATCCAGTTTGCGCAGGTCGCCGTCGATTCGGGCGCGCACAAAGCCATGCTGCGCCAGCTTGGCCAGTTCCTGCTTGAACTCGCCTTTGCGGCCGCGCACCAGCGGCGCCATGATCATGACGCGGTCATCCGTTTTCAACTGCATCACGCGCTGCACAATCTGCTCCGCCGATTGCCGGCTGATCGGCTTGCCGCACCGGGGGCAGTGCGGAACGCCAATCGACGCATAGAGCAGGCGCAAATAGTCGTAAATCTCAGTGATTGTCCCGACTGTCGAGCGCGGGCTCCGGGAAGTAGTCTTCTGCTCGATTGATATGGAAGGGCTCAGGCCGTCAATGGAATCCACGTCCGGCCGTTCCATCTGATCGAGAAACTGGCGCGCGTAGGCGGAGAGAGTCTCCACGTAGCGGCGCTGGCCTTCGGCGTAGATCGTGTCGAACGCGAGCGAAGATTTTCCCGAGCCGCTCAGACCGGTGATCACGGTAAACGAGTTGCGCGGGATCTCGACGGAGATGTTTTTAAGATTATGCTGGCGCGCTCCCCGCACCGTTATCTTGCTGATGGCCATGAAACTGAGTACCTGGGTTCAGAGTTGCCTTCTCCTGCTGAAATTCGGGCCGGGGGCCCTACGGATGAGTCCAGCGGGGAGAATGCGCAACTCTACTCCGTATCTTATTGGCGGCGCAGCAGGGGCGTCAAACAGCCGGTCGCGAATCCACCTGGTTAACCCAGGGCTTTTCTTGCGTCCCTCGTCACTTGCGGCCCCTCGTGACCAAAGAGCATGATGGGGATACAGGGGGTCAATGTCACTGGTAACAAGACATTTAGCGCCGCCTGGAACACAATCAACTTGCCCGCAGTTGCATGGGGCCAGCGCACCGATTGGCCGGTCGGTGACGAAACCAACCAGCGTCTCGGAGCGAACATCTTAGTAGGTTACCGAACCCGATGAGAACCTTACTGGCATCCACCACCGTCCTCGTAACCATCGTCCTGTCACTGAGTTTTGGCATAGCCTGCGGCTACGCCGTGATCTGCGGCATCCTTCACGCCCTGGGGCACCGACCTGAGACTGCCAAGGCCGCACCAGCCACCGCGGTTGTGGCTACCGGCTCGCACTAGAATAGAGCGAGCACGCGCCGCCGATGGCTGCGGTTCCCGAGTACCTGCTCGGCCGTGCCATTCTTTATAAGTTCCACTGAAAAAGACACTTGCGCTCGTCTGCCTGCCCGAGATTGGTGCCATCCTCATCGTGCCGGCGCCGATGGGCCAGGGGCTTTCCTGGCACGGTCCTAAATGAATCCGTAAGGCGCTTCGGCGAATGCTTTGAGGCAAAGGAAGAGACCGGCACCCCCAGCCCGTCCGGATTCGCCTATACTTGAGGAGAGAGGAAACATCATGGCACAACCTCCATCCAAAGCTGACAGCTTTTCCGCATATCTGGAAGCCATGAAGCGTACCAAGTCCGCTGCACGCGCTGCCACCACAGGAACTCCGATCTCGCTGATGAGCCTGCTGGAAAACGCGGAAAATAAGTCCATGCCAGTCACTGAGCTGATGGCATCGAGCGGCATGCCATTCCCTGACTTTGCTGACGCCATGAAAAGCCTGCATGAATCCGGTTACGTCACCTTGAGCGGCCCGCCCAGCGCGGAAGTAGTTGCGCTCACCGCCCAGGGCGAGCAGGTCTGCCGTTTGCTGCGGGCAAAGTAAGGCCATGGCAGGCTTTTTTGATTATTTCGTGGTGGCTGTTCTCGGTGCGTTGGTCGGCTCCGCTGAACTGGTTTCCCGCTACCGTGATGCTCCCGCCCGCGCAGTCTTCAATCTTCCTGCGGCCATTTACATCGCCTTGAACGTCTGCGCTTCACTTGCGGCCCTGTTTCTCATCCTCACCTATGATTGGCGCTTCGGGCTCACCAGCACCGGGGCGGCGTTGCGCTGGGCGCAGATCGGCGTGGCCGGCACTGGCGCAATGGCCCTTTTCCGCACTTCGCTTTTTACCCTTCACGCGGGAGACCGGGACATTGGCATTGGCCCCAGCAGCTTTCTGCAGATCTTCCGTGATGCTTCTGACCGGGCCGTGGACCGGCTTCGCGCCAAGGCGCGCGGTGAAGAAGTGAGCAAGCTGATGACCGGCATTGATTTTGAAAAAGCCTTTGCCGGATTGCCTCCTTATTGTCTCGCGCTGATGCAGAACGTCTCATCCGACGATCAGGTGGCGCTGACCACGGCCCTGACCGCGCTGGCCGGCACCGATATTGATCCTGATATCAAAGTACGCATTCTCGGCCTGCAACTCATGAATCTGGTGGGTTTCAATGTTCTGAGCGCAGCGGTTGAATCGCTCAAAGAAGAGATGAAAAGGCCGCCGATTGGCGCCGCGGGCAAGTGATTTCGTCTCCACGCTTCGGCCTTCGAAGAGTGTGCAAGAAAGGCTCCATTCATCAACGAGCGTTCAGCGGCTCTGAAAGATCCTTGTGCGGCTGATGCCACGGCGCTCAGTCGCTTTCTTCCAGCTCGGCTTTCAATCGTGTGGCATCCGGAATAACGAGTGTTTTGCCGTCCATCTGGATCAGGCCTTCTGCCTGCAACCGGCTCAGGTTGCGCGAGACCAGCTCACGCACGGTGCCGATCTGCGAGGCCAGTTCCTGGTTGCTGGCTGGAAGCTGCACTTCAACGCCGGCCGCCGATTTCTTTCCATGAGCCGCAAGGCGCAACAGGTTGGCGATGAGACGCGAGCGCACGGTGGTGAACGAAAGCTCTTCAATAATGCCCACAAGCCGGCGCAGCCGCGCGCCCACCACCTTCAGCACTTTGAGCGCGACCTTGGGATGAACCAGGCAGAGCGAGTAAAAGTCCTGCTTGCTGACGAAGTACACGCGTGCGTGATCGACGGCGGATGTGGATGCGGGATAGTTGCCGCCATCGAACACAGGGAGTTCGGCGATGGAGCTGCCCGGCCCATCAACGGACAGCACCTGCTCGCGACCATTGGGCGAACTCTTGAAAATGCGCACATGGCCTCTTTCCACCACGAAAAGTCCGGCGCACATTTCGCCTTCGCTGAAGATGAGCTCGCCGGGCGCGTAGTCGCGAGGGACGGCGCGTTCGGCCAGGAACTGGAGCTCGGTGGGCGAGAGATCGGCAAAAATGGCGACCCGGCGCAGCGTCTCCAGCGCCTGCGATGCTGTGTGGACGGCCATGCCGCCATTCTACGCCCGGTGTGCTCTTCACTCGCCTTGAAGGCCTGGTGGATTGTGCAGACGCAAGGTGGAACGACCGGCCGATGCTCTTCTATAATTTTTCAGAGTTGCTGCAATCCCGCAGCGGGGCTCCTGCAGTGTTTCAAAAAGCATCTAAGGAACTATATGAAGCGACGTAATTTCTCCGCTAAGGCCCTGGCGATTGTTCTCACGCTGCTCCTGGTCCCGTTGGAACTGCCGGCGCAGTATTCTGAGCCCGTGCTGCCCAACCCGGGAAACCCGGGCATGAGCAAACAGCAGCAGGAGCAGCTCGGGTTGCAGGCGGCAGCCCAGGTCTACAAGCAAATGCCGGTGCTGCCGGATTCCAGTCCGGTGACGCAATACGTGCAGCGACTGGGCAGGAAACTGGAGCGAGTGATTCCGCCCGACCATTCCTGGCCGTATCAGTTTCACGTGATTCCGGCGGCTGATATCAATGCTTTCGCATTACCGGGCGGGCAGATCTTCGTCAATGTAGCCACCATTCAGGCCGCCGCGAATGAAGCGCAACTGGCGGGCGTGATGGCGCATGAGATGTCGCACGTTTACATGCAGCACTCGGCCAAGCAGGCGCCTAAACAGGAGATTGCGCAGGTTATCGCGGGCATCGCCGGTGCCGTGTTGGGAGGAAGCACGGCAGGGAACCTGGCGAGGTTGGGCATCCAGTTTGGCGCGGGCACCATGCTGATGAAATATTCGCGCGCCGATGAAGCGCAGGCGGACGCGGTGGGCGCGATCATCATGTACAAGGCGGGCTACAACCCCAAAGCCATGGCGGATTTCTTTACCACGCTGCAGAAAAAGTACGGCAACGGCGGGCCGCAGTTCCTGAGCGATCACCCGAATCCCGGAAACCGCGAGCAAGCCATCGACAACGAGATCAAACAGTGGCCTTCGGAAAACTACGTCAACAACAGCCCTCAGTTTTCCGCAGCGAAAAAAGAAGCGGCCGCGACGAAGACCTACACGGCGCAGCAGATTGATACGGGAGCCAAGCAGGGAGTCTGGGCGCGGCAGAACCAGCAGAACGGTGCTGCCCCCCCGAGTGCGGCCGCCGTTCCGGCAAGCAGCGGAGCGCAAGGCCAGGCGGATGGCAGCACTCCGGCGCCGGGCGGCAGCAATGTCACCAGCGTTACCTACGACCAGGTGAAACCGAGCGGCAGCTTCACCCAGTATCAGCAGAGTGGAATCACCATCTCGTATCCGCAGAACTGGCAGGCAGGAGGCGACCAGAATACGGCTATGATTGCGCCTCCGGCGGGCGCCGGCAACGGCGGCATCGCCTACGGAGTGGTGATCGGCAACCAGCAGGGAAATTCAAATCTCGACCAGGCCACGCAGCAACTTATCCAGAGCATGGCGCAGGACAATCCCGGGTTGCAGGCGGCTGGAAGCGCTTCCAGCATCGATGTGAACGGAGTGCAGGGCCGCAGCATCTATCTCAACGGAAATTCTCCGGTCCTGCAGAACGGAAAGCCCGTGCCGGAGCGCGATTGGCTGGTTACGCTTCCGAATCCGCGCGGCGGCCTTACTTATCTGGTGTTCGTAGCACCGCAGCATGACTTCAGCAAGCTCCAGCCGGTATTTAAAAAGATGCTGCAGAGCCTGCGGCTGAGCTAAGCGGCGTTTTCGTTACTGCATGCGGACGTGAATCGCCATGTCCGCGGCAAGAGCAAATTTCGCCGTATTGAAAGACGGAGCTTTAATCAAAGCGTGGGGATTGTTGGACATGCCCCACTGCTCCTTCGGCACGCCGAAAAAATTCTTGTCGACCTTGTGGTTCTTGTTCACGTCGTGCGCAATGGCGACGGCATACTCTCCGGCGGGAAGTCCCGGCACGGTAACCATTACGGTTCCAGGATGCGCCGGAACCACAATGTCCTTGAGCGCGACGAAGCGGTTCTCCGGCCATCCATGAGGAGAGTTGAAGACCAGCACGCCGATGTTGCCGTCATCTTTGTTAACGTTCTCCACCTGAATGGTCAGCGTGAAGGTCTTTGCCGGAGTTTGCGCAAATCCCGCAAGTCCGGACAGAAGCAGGAAAAGGGGAATCAGCCGTTGCTTCATAACTGTGCTCTTTGACATTGAAAATTCCTCCCGGACGGGCCCGGAACCGGCTCCGCTTTTTCCTGGCTGAACATTCCTATTTATATGTTCATTGTCCGGGGCGTCCGCACGCCATGAACCCTTTCCATGAACTTAAGATGACGATTCCATGCAGCGGAGCAGTCCACGAAGAAGCAGCTCACTCTGCCACAGCAGTTTAGGTGGTCTTCATCTCAGCGGCTGCTCTTTGGGACGCAGGCTCGTTGCGCCGCCCGAGGTAACTCAGGATTGACGTAACGATCCGCTCCGCGGCGTGACCATCCCACAGCGGCGGCACACGATGCGCAGCTTTCGGTCTTGAGAGCACCTGCTTTGCTGTCGCGAGCAGCGCCGCTGGATTCGCTCCAACAAGATGGTTTGTGCCATGCTGCACCGTCACCGGGCGCTCCGTGTTATCGCGATACGTCAGGCAGGGAACCCCGAGGTACGTTGTTTCCTCCTGGATTCCGCCGGAATCGGTAATCACAATGCCCGCGCGATCCATTAATGACAGGAAGTCCAGGTACGACGCAGGCGGCATCAGCCACACCTTCCCGTCATTCACCGGCGACTGGTTGTCCCAACTTTCAATGCCGGGGATTTGCAGGCCGGCGATGCGAGCCTGCGTTCTGGGATGGATCGGGAATACGGCAGGCATCGCGTGTTGTTGTGCGATCTCAACAATCGCGCGCAACGCGGCCTGCAGATTTTGCGGGTGGTCAACGTTCGACGGACGATGCAGCGTGACCAGGATGTATTTACCCGCCTGCAAGCCCAGTTGCCGGCCAAGAGACGAAGCGCGCGCGCGCTCCAGCGCCGCAACCAGGCTGTCAATCATCGCGTTACCGGTGAAGACAATTTTTTCACGCGGTACGCCTTCGCGGATGAGATTGTCCGTCCCGGACTGCTCCGTGGTGAAGAGGAGATCGGAAACCGAATCGGCGACTATGCGGTTGATCTCTTCCGGCATGCCGCGATCGAAGCTGCGCAACCCTGCCTCAACGTGCGCGACGGGAATCATCTCCTTGGCTCCGACCAGCGCGCATGCCATGGTGGAATTTACGTCGCCCGCCACCACAATCAGGTCCGGGCGTTCGGCCATCACCAGCTCGCCAAATTTTTCCAGGATCTGCGCAGTCTGGGCGTGGTGCGTGCCCGAACCCACGTTCAGATTGTGGTCCGGCTCGCCCAGGTTGAGCTGCTCCAGAAAGACCTGCGACATCCTGAAGTCATAGTGCTGTCCGGTGTGCACGAGGACCGGATGCAGCTGGGGCCTGCGGCGCATCTCCGCCACCACCGGCGCCATTTTCATCATGTTGGGTCGCGCGCCGACCACATTGAATATCTTGAACCGCCCAGCGTTCATCTCAACTTCTCTCCGACCATCCTGCATGCACTATTGTGCAAGTACGCTGCCAACTCACACCCGGACTGTCGCCGCAGCCGCCCTTTTCTACCCTCGCCACTACCCCTGTGGGCAATTAGGGTTCTAAAGGACTTACGCTACTTCATCCCGGCGTTATCCCATTCCACCGCCGATGATTCCCTGTCCTCTGACCTGCCAGCCCGCCGCGAACCAGGATTCCGGGGGGATACCCCCCTCCCCGCTCATCCCGTTT
>JBLMYN010000403.1:0-10195 GCA_050258305.1 Actinomycetota bacterium | reverse complement strand
CTGGTGCGACTCATCAATGAACATGATGAAGTCGCGGGGAACATAATCGAGCAGCGTGGGCGGCGGCTCGCCCGGCTTGCGTCCGGAAAAATGGCGCGAGTAGTTTTCAATGCCGTGGCAGTAGCCCACAGACTTCATCATCTCCAGGTCAAAGCGCGTGCGCTGGTGAATGCGCTGTGATTCCACCAGGCGGCCTTCTTTTTCCAGCTCTTTCTCCCACCAGGCCAGCTCTTCAAGAATGGTCTCAATGGCGTGGTTCTTGGTGGTCTGCGACATAACGTAATGGCTCTTGGGATAGATGGGCAGTCGCGTGTACTTCTGCTTCACCGTGCCGAACAACGGATCGATTTGTGACAGCGAGTCCACTTCGTCGCCGAAGAGCTCAATGCGATAAGCGTTATCGTCATATGTGGGGAACACTTCAATCACGTCGCCGCGCACGCGGAAGGTCCCACGTTTGAAGTCCACGTCATTGCGTTCGTAAAGAATTTCCACCAGCTTGCTGATGATGTCGCGGCGAGGGATCTTCTGGCCTTTTTCCAGGAAGAGCAGCATGCCGTAATACGCTTCCGGCGATCCCAGGCCGTAAATGCAGCTTACCGAGGCCACAATCACGCAATCGCGCCGCTCAAACAAAGAGCGGGTCGCCGAAAGGCGCAGCTTGTCCAGTTCGTCGTTGACGGTGGCTTCTTTCTCGATATAAACGTCGCCCGCGGGAATGTAAGCTTCGGGCTGGTAGTAGTCGTAATAGGAGACGAAGTACTCGACCGCGTTGCTGGGGAAAAACTGCTTGAATTCGTGATAGAGCTGCGCCGCCAGGGTCTTGTTGTGCGCCAGAACGATGGCTGGGCGGTTGAGCTGCTCAATCACCTTGGCCATGGTGTAGGTTTTTCCCGAGCCGGTCACGCCGAGCAGCACCTGATGCTTCTCGCCGGCGTAAGAGCCGCGGGTGAGCTCTTCGATAGCGTGGCCCTGGTCGCCCTTGGGCTTGTAGTCGCTTTGAATACGAAAGTCCATACATCCTTTGGAACAACATCCACCACGGAGGCACGGAGACAAATTCGCCCGCCGAGTCTCTAGACGGAATTTTGGGTCGTGCAAATCTCCCTATCCTGACATGATTTTGCCTCTTGCGGCAAATTGCCACAGTTTGGGACTTGGGGCGCCTTTACCGCATACTCATCCTGGAGGATCCGCTTTGGGTCCGAGGGCCTGTGCTTCGCCGCGGTGTAGCGTGAGCTTGGCGAATGCCCGCAACTGAGTCACCCATAGAGGATCTCATGGGTTGGCGCTGGAGCATCGTGGCGGAAAGAGAAGCCAAGCCACTGGCAGAACACCAGGGCCAGATACATGGGACTGAGCACGAGATAGCGCCGCCACAGACGGCGTGGTTCGCAGCAAAGACGAAAGAGCCATTCCAGGCCGCGGTCCTGCATCCATTGCGGGGCCTGGCGCAGAGTGCCGGCGGCAAAAGGAAAGGCTGCGCCAACAGCCACAATCGGGATCCCAATCCTTTCGCGAAATTCGTAAGCCCAGACCTCCTGGCGCGGGCAGCCAAGGCCGACAAACACGATCGCGGCTCCTGAGCCGCGAATCCGCGCCGCCAGTTCGGCAGCCGCAGGCGAGGAGATGGACCCGAATGCGGAGGGTTCCGCCCCTGCGATCATCAATTCGGGGTAGCGCGCGCGGAATTTGCCGCACATCTTGTCCAGAACATCCTGCGTGCTGCCGAAGAAAAAGACAGATAGTTTCTTCTCCACGGCGCCGGTGATGATGTCGCGCATCAGGTTGGGGCCGTAGACCCTCTCACGCGGCCCGGAATGGTAGAGAAGGTTCAGGGCCCACCGGACCGGCTGGCCATCGCAGACCACAAGGTCGAGATGATTCAGGCGATAGCGATGCGTCGCTTCCAGAACACCGGTCATCACGCCGTGAACGGCCATGGCGGAAACCGCGAGCGGACGTTGCTCCATCGCTGCCTGCAGCACCTGTGCTGATGCCTCAGCGCATTCTATCCGGTCGACCAGAATGCCGAGGAGATTCTTCTTCTCCTGTCGCGTCATGCGTGAACAGCCCGGGAACCGGCCATCCACCGATCGGCGTTGCGATCGTGCATCTCGCGCAGAATTGCAGGAACGTCGTATTGCAGATGGAAGGAAGGATAATGCGACTGGAAGCGGGAGATATCGCTGATCCACCAGATGTGGTCGCCGGCGCGGTTTTCTTCGACATACTGCCGCGCGATCTCCCGCCCGGAAATCTGCTCGCATAGCGCAATGGCTTCAAGCATGGAGCAATTGGAGAAGCGGCTTCCACCGATGTTGTAGGCTTCGCCGCAGCGTGGCGCGGCAAAAAAGGAGTCAAAGGCGCGCACCAGGTCGGAACAGTGCAGGTTGTCGCGCACCTGCTTCCCTTTATAGCCGAAGACCTTGTACTCAGAGCCGGTCGTGGCGCAGCGCATGAGGTAGGCAAGAAAGCCGTGCAGCTGGGCGCCGGAATGGTTGGGGCCGGTAACGCATCCGGCGCGGAAACACGCCGTTCGCAGGCCGAAGTAGCGGCCATATTCCTGCGCCATCACATCGGCCGCGATTTTGGAGGCGCCGAACAGGCTGTGCATCGAGTGGTCGAGGCGCATGGCCTCGCTGATTCCGCGAGCGGCAAAGGGATGGGACTCTTCCAGTTCCCAGCGCGTTTCCTGTTCCAGCAATGGCAGCGAATTGGGCGTATCGCCGTAGACCTTGTTCGTGGATGTAAAGATGAAGACCGCATCCGGGCAGAACTGCCGGGTGGCTTCCAGCATGTTGAGCGTGCCGTTGGCGTTGATGGTGAAGTCAGTGAAGGGCTCGCGCGCCGCCCAGTCGTGTGAGGGTTGGGCCGCAGTGTGGATCACCAGGGAGACGCTCCGGCCCAGGCGCCGGAAAAGATCGAAGACCGCCTGCTGGTCGCGAACGTCAACCGCGTGGTGGCGGTAATTCGGCACGGATGCGGCCAGTTGCTGCCTCATCCATTCAGTGGACGCTTCCTCGCCGAAGAAATACCTGCGCATATCGTTGTCCAGCCCGGCTATGTCCATGCCTTTGGCTGCGAAGTAGCGCACGGCCTCCGAGCCGATCAGGCCAGCCGAGCCGGTGATGATCGCAACACTCATTCTGCCGCCTCAAGCCTGTCGCGCAGGGCGCCAGGTTTCATTCCAAATACACTGAGTGACATCAGGGAGGAATTTGATGGGGAGAATAACATGAAAATGGCCTGGGAAACACACGCGCGACAAATTCCGCGCCTGCGCCTGTTTGACGGCGCGAGTTCGGTTCCCCGTTTGCTCATTGCATCCTTTGCCGCGCCTCGCGGTAGATGGAGAGCAGTTTTTCGGCATTGGCAGGTCCTGTGAAGCTCTTCTCGAATGCCGCCCGGGCGTTTCCACGCAAGCCGTGGAGCCGGTCCACGTTCCTGGAGCACCACTCCACACGCTCACGGAGCTCCGCCACGTTGCCCGGAGGGAAATGAAAGCCGGTTTCGTCCGGCACGACCATGGCGGCAGGAGGCCCAATGGCCGCAACCAGCGCAGGAGTGCCGACCGCGAATGCTTCCATGATCGTCCTGCCCATGGTCTCGTACCATTCGGAGGGGAACACCAGGAATTCTGCCTGTCCCATAAGCCGCAAGAGCTCAGGCAGGGACTTGGTTCCGACATACTCGATTGTCGGCGTTAGACGGGCAGCCTCCGTCACCACGTCCTGAAGCGGGCCGGTTCCGGCGATTTTCAGAGGCAGAGGCTGGTCAGCGCTCTTCCAGGCTGAGAGCATGGTCAGGACGCCCTTTTCCGGGCTGAGCCGGCCCGCGTAGAGCGCGTATCCGCCGCCTCCCGGCCCCGGTTCCGGCGCGGGGTGCAGGAAGTTTGGTTTTACGGCAATTTTCTCCGCGGGAAGGCCGGCCTGAATGTACGTCTCGCGGGCATGCTCACTCACCGCGACATAAACCTGAACACGGTTCTTCCAGGTGCCCAGGACCTTGTGGAACCCGATCATCGCGGCCACCGTCGAGGTGGCGGCGCGGCTGTCCCTGTAGCAGGCATGAGCGATCCCTGAGAAGGGGATGAACTGATGCAGGCAGTCCTGGCAAATCGCGTTGTCACGAAAAAACAGAGCGTTGGCGCACATCAGGCGGTAGTTGTGCAGGGTCTGCACAACAGGGACCGCACGGCGGGAAGCGGCATAGTACACGGATGGAGACCACAGGGGAAAGAAGTTCTGTACGTGAAGGATGTCATGGCGTCCCGCCCGCAATCGATCGCCAACGCGCTGGTAAGACTCGCGGGACCAGATCGTCCTCGCCGCCGTCCGTGCGTTGCCCAGTTCTTCAATGCGGCGATTGTCCTCCTCCAGAAGTTCCACCTCATGCCCCATCTCTCTAAGGAGAGCAGTCTCGGCGGCGCTCGACTGCTCTTCGCCGCCGGGAATCAGGTACCGGTTATGGAGCATGAGAATCTTCAAAAGAGTTCATTCCTGCGAAAGGAAGATGGTGAAGCGCCGGAAACGGTGCGAATTCGTGATGACCCGCGCGGATGACATTGCGCGCATTATAGCCGAGTGCCGTTGCGTCTATTTTTCCGCCGGGCGCCGCGGAAGGCCGTATCTGAGCGGGGGCGCGCTCCAGGGATCAGAACTGCATTTTGTAGCGCGCGGCAATTTCAACCGGATCGAAAATGCGTAGTCTCTCCTCGCCACGGCTCTGAGCTGCGGGTTTGCCCTTCTGGAGAACGGAAACCATGGTGTCCGCCAGGGCCATGGGGTTTTCCGGCGGGGTGATGATGATGCGATCATCGAGCTCCTGGAGTTCACGGATGGCCTCGACGCACTCAGTCGCGACGACCGGCGTGCCCAGCGCCAGAGCTTCAAGCAGAGCGTTGGGCATGCCCTCGAGACGTGAGGGGAGGACAAACAGGTCTGCATGGGCGAAATAAGTCCACGGGTTCTGCTGGAATCCAGCAAAGTGTACCGCCGGCTCGAGGGCCAACGCACAAGCTTGCCTCCTCAGCTCCGGGCCTTCCGGGCCTTCACCCAGGATGGTAAGTTGCGCGCCGGGTATGTGGCGGCGCACCCGCGACAGAGCATCAATCAACAGATCAAAGCCTTTTTCCCGGCGAAGCCTGCCTGCCGCAACAATGTTAGGCCCGTCACCTTGGTATGGGTTGTTCTTGGCGCCGGCGTAATCACGTACGCTCGCTTCATCCACGGGATTGTAAATACGCACCAGCTTTTCCGCGGGAATGCGAAAGCGGTCACGGAATTCCTGCTGCATCGAATCAGTGAGGCAGATGATGCGATCGGCATGCGGATAAACGTGGCGGTAAAAGAACTTCCATAGCGCGGGATGGGTGGCTTCATATTTCAGAAAGCCGCCCGGCGTGGTGGCCTCGCGGATGACAAGCCGCGTATTGCGGGGAAGAAATGGCCGCGCGAGGATCAGCAAGACGTTGGCATAGACCACCGTGGAGACAACAGTCTCCGGCTTGATACGGCGAATCAGGCCGACCATGCGTGGGACCGCGTAGCGCATTCTCGACGCGCCAAATTTGTGGATGATGATCCCGTCAGGAAGATCCTTGAGAAATTCCGTTCCTGATTGAACTGCGGCAAGGTGGCATTCAAGGTCACTGCGGTCGAGGTGGCGAAGTACGGTCGTAATCACGCGCTCCGCTCCGCCCGCGCCCCTTGTGAATGCCGGAACGATGAAGAGCACGCGTTTTCTGCCTTGGCCGGCTTCCATCCTTCGCCCGCTATAATACCGCCCCAGGACTTGCATTGCGACTGTCCCAACCCGCCAAGCGCTCTTCGTGCGGCAGAGTGTGATGCCCGATGACATTCCAGTTCCTCAGAAAAGGTGGAGCGGTCTCCACCAACAGAAAAATCTTCCGCGCCGCCCTCACGGTCGGCCTCATGGGATTGCTGGCGAAAGCCGCGCTGGGCGGGAAGGAACTGGTGGTGGCGCGATGGTTCGGCCGCAGCGATGCGCTGGATGCATTCCTCATCGCGTACCTGTTGCCGTCTTTCGTGATGTATCTGCTCACCGGAGCGCTGGCCTCGGCATTGATTCCCGTGCTGGTGGAAGTGCGCCATAAGGAAGACCGCGAAGCCGCGGACAGGCTGATTTCGAATGTGGCGTTTCTGGGCCTGATTTCCCTGACTGCGATCGCATTGCTCCTGGCTCTGCTGGCGCCCTATTTCCTGCCCCGGCTCGGTTCGGGTTTTTCTGCGGAGAAACTTCAGCTCACGCGACAACTGCTATACACACTGTTGCCCTGGGTCGTCCTGAGCGGCATTGCCGCGCTGGCTTCGTCCGTCCTGAATGCGGAGGAGCGGTTCGCTTTTCCCGCCGTCATCCCGGTTCTGACGCCGCTGATGACGATTCTGTTCATTGCGCTGGCGGCGCGGCGCCTCGGCCCGTTTTCGCTCGCTGCGGGTGCGGCATGCGGCAGCCTTCTGGAGGCTGCGCTGCTGGTGTATTTTCTCCGCGCGAACGGAACGCTGCTCGGCTTCAGGTGGACGGGCATGGATGCGAACCTGCGCAGCGTTCTCCAGCAGTACATGCCCATGCTCGCCGGCGCATTCCTGATGGGCAGTGCCACCGTAATAGACCAGGCGATGGCGGCCATGCTCCCGGGCGGGAGCGTGGCGGCACTGAATTACGCGAACAAGATCGTCAACATCGCCGTGACCACCGCTGCTCCCGCGCTAAGCACGGCTGTGCTGCCATACTTTTCCAGGATGGTGGCTGCGGCGGACTGGCAGGGCTGCCGGCACACGCTGAAGCGCTATTCGTTGCTCGTGGCCGGCGCGTCCGTGCCGTTCACCGTGCTTTTGATCGTGATGTCCAGGCCCCTGGTGCGCCTGATTTATCAGCGCGGCGCGTTCACAGCGGCGGACACAGCGCTGGTCAGCTCAGTGCAGATCTGTTATTCGTTTCAGATTCCGTTTTTCATTCTGGGCATGCTTTTCGTCCGCTTCCTATCGTCCATCCGGCGCAATGATCTCTTGATGTATGGGGGCGCCATCAATCTGGTGATTGACGTGGTCCTGAATCTCGTGCTCATGAGGTTCATGGGCGTGGCCGGCATTGCGCTCTCCACCTCCCTGGTCTACGTATGTTCTTTCATTTTCGTCGCTGTCTTTGCGCGCAGAAGCCTGGCCAGGCAAGAGCGCCCTGCTGCCGCTCCGGTCTTAGCCGGACGCAGTCCGTCCGAGTAGCTGAAGTGTTCGTGCGGCCTTGTGCAGTCGAATTCTCTTAAAACTTTTCTAGTACAATCGCAACACGGAATTGCAGCTTTGTTATGATGCGACGCTTAAAACTGCTGCAGGCTGTAGGCCGCCTGATCATCCCCGGTTACAAATTCCAGTACCCGCAACTCTGTTGGTGGCAAGATCCGGAATTTGAATCCTATCTCGCTGCTTTCCATGAGCAAGATGAGTTCAATGCCGGGCGGCGATTCACCCTTTACCAGTTGACCCGGCTTGTGGCCGGCGTGGAGGGCGACACGGCAGAGTGCGGTGTGTACCAGGGCTTCAGCTCATTCCTGATCTGCCTTGCCACCTCCAGCAGCCAGCGCACACACTTTGCCTTCGATTCGTTCGAGGGTCTGTCGCGTCCAGGCGAAGAAGACGGGTCTCACTGGAAGCCCGGCGACCTTGGTACTCCAATGGAACGGGCGATGCACAATCTGCGCCGGTTCCCAAACGTGAGCTGGCATAAAGGCTGGATTCCTGATCGTTTCCCCGACGTTGAACAACGTCGCTTCGCGCTGGTGCATATTGACGTTGATCTTCACAGCCCGACCAGGGACAGCATGGAATTCTTTTATCCGCGTGTAAACCCTGGCGGCATCATTATTTGCGACGATTACGCCTGTACAACCTGTCCCGGCGCAACTAAGGCCGTTGATGAATATCTGGCGGACAAGCCGGAAAAGATGATCATGCTCCCATGCGGTGGTGGGTTCTTGATCAAGGGGACACCCACGGCAGTAACTCCATCCTGCATTGTCCCGGCTCATGCAAGTTCTTTCGCCAAGATTGGCTCGCCATCGGAAGGGAACCAGGGATCACAAGTTACTTCTGAAGTCTCCGCCTTGCATTAAACACCACTGCACTTCGCCTTGTCCGATAAGGCGTCCATCAGAGTCCCTGATTGGTTGTTTTCCGGGCTAATGGCTCACAGCCAAACTCTCAACGGCAATCCCTTCGTTCACCGCCGCCGGATTCGAGAACTCCAGTGCTCCGTCGTCAATTGGGCTCCACTTCAGGGCCATGGTGTCACGGAAATAATTCTGGTACACGCGCCACGGCGCTTTTGATCCCTGCTTGGGCCAGTTCGCCAGTGCGCGCTGAATGTAGTTCGGAGTGAAGTTCTCCACAAATCCGGTGACCGCTTTTTCGCCGCGAGGCACAGGCGTGGCCTGGCGCATGCCCTTGCGGTCCATGAAATTCAGCAGGCGGCAGACGTAATTGCAGATCAGGTCGGCCTTGAGAGTCCATGAGGCGTTGATGTAACCGAACACCGAGGCGAAGTTCGGCACGCCTGACATCATCACGCCCTTATAGGCCAGTACTTTGCTTGTATCCACACGTTTGCCGTCCACCGTGAGTTCAGCCCCGCCGCAAGCCTGCATCACCAGGCCGGTGGCGGTCACAATGATGTCCGCCTCCAACTCGCGGCCCGATTTCAGCAGGATGCCTTTTTCCGTGAACGTCTCAATCTGGTCTGTGACCACGCTGGCGCGGCCCGAACTGATGGCTTCAAACATGTCCCCGTCGGGGATCAGGCACATGCGCTGCTCCCAGGGTTTATAACGCGGGGTGAAATGCGTCTCTACGTCGAAATCGGTTCCCAGTTCCTGGCGTACCCGGCCGATCAGGCGCTTCTTCATCAGGCCGGGGTAGCGCTGGGAGAACTGGTAGATCGCCGTCATCAGGCCGACATTCTTCCAGCGGCTAAGCTTGTACGCCCACATGGAAGGCATGATGCGGCGGAGAAAGTTCGCGATCTTGTCCTTTTCCGGCATGGAAATGACATAACCGGGCGAGCGCTGCAACATGGTGACGTGCCCGGCGGTTTTGGCCATCGCCGGAACCAGTGTGACCGCGGTGGCGCCGCTGCCGACCACCAGCACGCGTTTGCCTGCGTAGTCCAGATCTTTCGGCCAGGCCTGAGGATGAATGATGGTTCCCTGAAAGCGTGCCGTGTTGGGGAACTCCGGCAGGTATCCGGCGGAATAGCGGTAATAGCCGGCGCAGGAGAACAGAAAGTTACAGGTCAGCGTAACCTGCTCTTCACGGCCGTCGGGTGTGGTCCGCACTGCTTCCACAGACCATTGCGCGTCTTGTGAAGACCACGATGCCCGCTTGATCTGGTGGCGGAAGCGAATATGGCGGTCGATGCCTTCCTCGCGTGCTGTGGCCGTGATGTACTCGCGGATGTCTTCGCCGGGCGAGATGGCCTTGGCGTGAGTCCAGGGGCGGAAGGAATAGCCCATGGTCAGCATGTCAGAGTCCGACCGGATGCCCGGATAGCGAAAGAGGTCCCATGTCCCGCCGATGCGCTCGCGCTGCTCCAGAATGACGTAGCTTTTCTTCGGGCAGAGCTTATTGAGGTGATGGGCAGCGTCGATGCCGGAGAGGCCCGCTCCCATGATGAGGACATCAAAATGTTCCGGCCCCGGTGTTTGCGACGCCATTCATTGCTCCATGCTTGCCGTGTTCAGAGATCAACATAGCATAGCGCAGGAAGGGCAATGTGCCGGAAAAATCGCGAAAACCGGTGATTCCAGCGGACGAGGCCGCCAAGCGCGTATGAAGCAAAGCGCCGGGTGCGTTCCCGGCGCATGGCAAAAAGAGAAGAGTTCCGACGCGGGCTCAATCGTGGGTTACATCATCACTGATGACGTGCGTGAAGGCGAAGGTCTGGCTCTGTCCGCCGACTACCCGCGCCATTTCTTCCCGATTCAAGTCGCGCGCTCCGGCGCGGCCAAGCACCCTTTGCTTATCTGTTTGCTTTGAGTTTGACATTGCGTTCTCCTTTCTCTCGGTCAGCCCGGACAGGCTAGCGGCAGAACAACGCAAAATCAAATGCAAATGTGCTCAGGAGCCGCAAAAGGGGAGGGGAAATTCCCATTTTGGGAAGATCTGCATTCGCGCGCATTAGC
>JBLMYN010000402.1:0-8649 GCA_050258305.1 Actinomycetota bacterium | reverse complement strand
TGATTTCGTATTCCGGGTAATCCTGCATGCAATGGCTGCGGAAGCTTGCGTACATCCTGGGATCGATGCCGCGCAGTGGCTTGAAAATGGAAACCGGGGGAGTGAAGTCCAGAGGCGGCTTGCGGGCATTGCGCAGAAAAGAACGCGCGCTGTAGATGCACAACGCGTAAAAGCCCATCCCGCACAGCGCCAGCCCGGCAGCCAGCATAGCTGGAAAATAATTCAGCATCCTGATGCGTTCATTCTTCCATTCTGCTCCGCCATGCTGCAGAGCCGATTTTGCCCTCGAACCAGGTTTGGAGCTGAAAATACTTGGATGCAGAATTGCAGTTCTGGTGTCACCAGATCACCGCTGGGGTTTCAGGCTGCACCCCGGAAGCGGCCCCGCCGGCTCTTACGGACGTCAATGCTCTGTTCACCTGCCTCCAGTCAACAGAATGCAGCAACTGCTGGATGCGGTCATCTGTCCCGGTAATCAGAAATTCCACGTTTTCCACCGAGGAGGCGTTTGCCCCGTTCATAAACTTGTAGTCGAACCAGTTGTGGTAGGAATTCCAGGAAAGGGCCTTCGGGTCGCCAAACAAAAGGACATAGCCAGTTCCGGTGAAAAACTTGTCATCATTGATCTTGTAAGCCAGCGCCGTGCCCGGAATGTGCAGATCATGATTGTTTTCCGGCTTGGGTATTACGGCGATATGCGGCTGGTTCAAGCGGACCTGCACCTGAACCCGCGTTAAGTCCTGGATTTTCTGATTAAGCGCCCGCTTTTGCTCCAGATCTGAGCTCAGGACCATCTGCTTCACCAGGGGCAGCACCAGTTCCCTGTAGCGCTCCGAACTGTCACGCATCAGGTAGGTGCGCTGCACAAAAGCATTCACATGGAGCGGGAATTCGGAGCTGGGATCGACTTCAACATTGGCCAGCGAGTGGTCCACATTCTCCTGCCAGGTTTCGTCCTTGAATTGCGCCAGGACCTTGTTGATCACGCGCGAATATCTGTTCAGGACCTTCTGCTCCTGCGGCGTAGGCGGACGAAAATCAAAAACAGCGGCTTGGAGCGGCAATGAAACACCGGCGACCAGACCAAACGCGATCACGGAAAGGAGGCGACGAATCATAGGGCATGAAGTCCTTACGAATGATAGAACTTTAAGGGAAGTTTCGCACGGCTTTAGAAAAAAATCCGAACGCGATTTCATCCTATAATAATAGGTAGCTGATGCCGGACCGGATGGTCGCTGTCCTTCCGTGAACGACGGGCACGCGCCCGGGCTGCACGGAAAGAGAGAGGAAAGTCCGAACTCCGCAGAGCGGCGTGCCGGATAACGTCCGGGATGGCGCCCTCAAAGGCGTTAGACGGAAAGTGCCACAGAGAATATACCGCCCGGGCGAAAGTCCGGGTAAGGGTGAAAAGGTGCGGTAAGAGCGCACCGGCCGGGCAGTAATGTCCGGCGCATGGCAAACCCCACGCGGAGCAAGACCAAATAGGGAAGGAATAGAGGCGGTGCAAGCTGCCTTTATGCGTGCCGGCTCGGTGCGCCAAACTTCCGGGTAGGTCGCTTGAGCCTGCCAGTAATGGCAGGCCTAGAGGAATGACCGTCAACGGCGGCAACGCCGTACAGAATTCGGCTTACAGGTTCGGCATCAACCTTTGGCCCTCAACCTTTTGCGGAGTTGAGGGCCATCAATTTTAATCGCCGTGATCGCAACGGGATCGCGCGACATCGCCGTGATCGGAAACGCAACAACTGCAGAGTCGACTGGCCCCGACGCGTCGTTATTCATATCTCACTCACCACTCGACATCTTCAGCACAACGCCCTTCGGTCCCACGGCCCAGACTTCATGATGATGGCCCACGCCAACCGTGTTCAGGTTTTCGGTTGACTCCTGGCGCCAAACGCCCGGTTCGCCGCGTGACGGTTCAGAGTAAGTCCAAATTCCCTTGATTCCTGCGGCGATAATCCGATTACGGTCCAACACAACTGATGAAAAGTAAATGCCGGCAGGATGAGTCGGCGGCAAGGCCTCCCAGGTGCCGCCCCCGTCATGAGTGCGGAGCACGTTTGCCAGTTCAGAGCTTTCCGGGTGCTGATAGTCGCCGCCCACAGCTACTCCTTCTTTGTTGTTCACAAACGCGAGCGAGAAGATGCCGGATGAAGAATTCTTCGGGTGCATGGGAGTTTCCGCTACCGTCCAGGTTTTTCCGCGGTCACCGGAGTGAAACACCCGCGCCACATTGGCTCCTCCGGTAGCAAACCAGACATCCGATTTTCCATGGACGACCACGCACGAGTTGCTGGCGGCAAACGCGCCCTCGTTGGGAAGCGACGGTGGAAGCGCGGAAGGCGGGATTTGCTTCCAGGTTGCGCCGGCATCCTGCGTGACGAACAACACAAAACGCCCGTCCACGGGATCGCTGAGCACAATACCGTGCTTATGATCCCAGAACGCGATGGCGTCAAAGAAAATTCCCTTTCTCTCTTCCTCGAACGCTTTCGTCCAGTGTGCTCCGCTATCGGTCGTGCGGTAGATTCGCGCCTGGCCCTTTTCCGCCGGGCCGGAGCTCATGATTACGGCCCTACTCGCGTCGAAAGCATGAATGCCACGGAAGTCGAGCCTCTCCGCGCCGGGGACCGTCATCACCGACCAGTTCTTCCCGTCGTCGGTCGTACGGATGACCGTGCCGTCGGTCCCGCTGGCCCACACGACGTTATTGTTCAACACGCTGAGCCCGCGAAACCCGGCGCTGCTGGCAACGGGAACATGCTTCCATTGCTGTGTTGTTGATACGCTGACAAGGAACAACAGTGCAATAAGAGATCTCATGCTTAACCAAGAATCTTACAGTAGTTCTGTGTTTTGCCTGGAGTAGGGCGTCGAACTAATGAAATGAAACTGTTGGCGGATTAAAAGTAAGGCGGACTGTGGTAAGGTAAGGAATAGGTTAACCGCTTTGGAAAAACAGGCAAAAATAACCAGTAAAGGCCAGATTACGGTCCCGCTTGCGATCCGTCAGGCTCTCGGCGTCGGCCCTGGCGATGTGTTGTCTTTTGAGCAGGACAAAAACGGCGTCCGGGTGCGTCCAGTAAGGGCCAGAAGCCGATTTGCCAAATACCGCGGCATCGGCACCCCGGGAATCGGATCCGGGAAAAAGGCAATCAACCGCTGGCTTCGCCAGATGCGCGGAAGATGACAACCGCCGTAGATACGAATGTGATTGTCGCACTCTGGAACCCCGATCCCGGCATCAGCAAGGCCGCGCAAGAGGCTCTTGACGCTGAGCTGATGAACGGTCCCCTGGTGCTGAGTGCGCCTGTATTTGCCGAACTGATGGCTGCACCAGGCCGCAGTGAAGCTTTCCTGAACAAGTTCTGTGGCGACACTGGTCTGATCATCGACTTTCATCTCGAGGAGCCCATCTGGCGCAGCGCGGGCCGCGCCTTCCAGACCTACGCCGGACGACGCAGGAAGCATCGCGATCCCGGCCCGCGGCGGATTCTTGCTGATTTCCTGATAGGAGCTCATGCCATGCACCGGGGGTATGCCCTGCTCACGCTCGATGAGCGACTGTACGGGGCTGCCTTCCCCGGCTTGAAATTGGTAGTGATTTAAGACGCTGAACATTTCCCCCTTGCTAACGCTTTCCACCTGGCATAGTCTAACTAGGTCACTGGCATAGCCAGACTATGCCAGCTCTGGAGGCGATATTGCCCCGCGATGAGATTCCTCCCGGAACTTTATACATGCTGATCCTGCGCGTGCTGGCGCGCCGCGGCGAGCTGCACGGATTCGAAAGTGCCAAAGCCATTGAAACTCTTTCCCAGGAAATTCTGCAGGTGGAAGAGGGTTCGCTCTATCCGGCGCTGCAGCGAATGCTGATCAAGGGCTGGGTCAAAGCTGAGTGGGGCGTCACGGACGAGAACCGCCGCGCCCGCTACTACCGGCTGACGGCGGCCGGCAGAAAGCAACTGGAACAGGAAATCGCGCGCTTTGACCGTGTGATTGGCGCGGTTTCACGAGTCATTCAGACGGCATGATGGAGGGGGGACAGCATGAAATTTCCTGAGCGACTCACTGAGTTCCTGCGCAAAGCGCGCACCCTGTTCACGGCGCGAGAGCAGTTCGATGCGGAGATGGAAGAAGAGATGCGCCTGCATCGCGATCTCCGCGCCAGGGAAATACAGCGTGACGGCGAGGAAAGCCCGGATGATGCGCGTATCGCGGCCCGTCGCCAGTTCGGCAACACGCTGCAACTGCGCGAAGAGATTCACCGCGCCTGGGGCTGGACCTGGCTCGACGACCTGCGCCAGGACTTGCGCTATGGCTTGCGTCTGCTGCGCAAGTCTCCCGGATTCACCTTCGTGGTGATCTTGACCCTCGCGCTGGGCATTGGCGCCAACACGGCCATGTTCAGCGTGGTCAATGCAGTGCTTCTGCGCCCGCTGCCCTACCCGCATCCCGGACAACTGGTCAGCATTTTTGAAAGCAATCTGCGCCAGGGTGTGAAGGCAAACGGGTGCTCGTACCCCGACCTCGAGGCACTTGCGGCGAGTGGCATTTTTACCGAGGCCGGCGGCGTGCAACGCCATGACCTTACCCTGACTGACGCCGGCGATCCCACCGTGGTTGCAACCGTGGTGGTTACGCCCGAAGTATTTTCTCTGCTCAATGTGAACCCGCTTGCCGGCCGCTATCTGCTTGCTCAGGATGAAGTAAAGGGCAGTGCACCGGTGGTGGTTTTGAGTGAAGGCCTATGGCGCAGCCGGTTCGGCGGCAACCCGAATCTGATCGGTCGTCCTATTCACCTTGACCAGCAGAGTTTCACGGTGATCGGCATCATGCCGGCCGGATTTCGCGTGCCTGTCTTCGGGCCCGATCAGCAAATCTGGATTTCCATTGCCCAGGATCCTCTTTTCAGCAGCTGGATGCCAAAGCGCGGGGGGCACTGGCTCCGCCTTATAGCAAGGCTGAAACCCGGCAACTCTTTTGCGAGCGCTCAATCGCAGGCAGATGCGATCGGCCGGACACTGCAGGCTGAATTTCCCGCCGAGAACGGCGGATGGGACGTGCAACTCGCCCCGCTGCAGGAAGTGATCGTGGGCGAGATCAGAACGCCGTTACTGGTCCTGCTCGGAGCCGTTGCGCTCGTTCTTATCCTGGCTTGCGTAAATGTAGCCAACCTGTTGCTGGCGCGCGCCACGTTTCGCACCCGCGAAGTAGCCCTGCGCCAGGCGTTTGGAGCCGGACGAGGCCGTGTCATCCGGCAATTCCTGACTGAAAGTCTGGTACTCGGCTTCCTGGGCGCGACGCTAGGGGTTGCGCTTGCCTGGTGGAGCACGCAAACGCTTGGCTCGCTTCTTCCCGCGGACTCTCCGGCCATGCAGCCGCTGCAACTCGATGGCTGGGTGCTTGGCTTCGCGCTGCTGCTCTCCCTCGCCACGATCATCGGCTTTGGCCTGGCGCCCGCGGTGCTGGCGGCAAAATCTGACGTGCAGTCGAACCTGAAGCACGGTACCGCGCAATCCGGCTCAGACCGCAGCCGCCTCCGCCTGCGTACATTCCTCACCGGAGCTGAGATTTCTCTTGCCATGGTCCTTGTAGCCGGCGCGGGACTCCTGGTACACAGCTTGAGCAGGATGACGGCGATTGATCCGGGATTTTCGGCTTCGCACCTGGTCAAGGCTGAAGTATCGCTTCCACAGTACCAATACAAAACACCACAGCAATGGTCGCAATTTTCTGATGTGCTGATGCAGCGCCTGCAGGCCCAGCCCGGCCTCCAGAATTCCGCGATTGCCGTTCCCCTGCCCCTGACTGACGGCTTTATCAACCTGGGTTTTGTGATCGCCGGCCGCCCGCCGTTGCCTCAGAGCGTCTCGCAGAACGCGGATTACGTTTCCGTAGGTCCGAAGTACTTTGCCATCATGGGAATCCCTCTTCAGCGCGGCCGTGTTTTTACATCTGACGATGCCATGTCTTCAGCGCGCGTGGCCATTATCAGCGAGTCCTTCGCGCGCCGTTATTTCCCTGGACAGGATCCGTTGGGCCAGAAACTCGTTATCGGATTTCCACCGGGCTCCGACCAGGCTCGCGAGATTGTTGGCGTGGTCGGCGACGTGCGCGACGTTGGCCTCACCCAGGAACCCGGGCCCATGATGTATGTGCCCTTTGCTCAGGCGCCGTTCTGGGGCGGCGAGGTGGTGGTGAAAAGCACGCTGCCTCCCTCCACCGTGGTGGCCGCAATTCGCCAGGTGGTTGCCGGACTCGACAAAAATCTCCCAGTCACTGACGTGGAGACCATGCCGGATGTCCTCAAGGAATCGGTGGCCCAACCCCGCTTCCGCACCTGGCTGCTGACTGCCTTTGGCCTGGTGGCGCTGTTGCTTGCCGCCGCCGGTGTCTATGGCGTCATCTCCTATTCAGTGGCAAGCCGTACGAAGGAATTCGGGGTGCGCGCTTCCCTTGGAGCGTCGCCCATTTCCATCGGCAAAATGGTGGTGTGGGAGGGCCTCGTCCTGGCCTCCGTTGGGTTGTCCGCCGGCCTGGTTGCGGCGGTGGGGCTGGCCCGCTTCCTCAAGAGCCAGCTTTTCGGCGTGGCCGCATACGATCCCACAACGTTTCTTCTCAGCGTCGCGGTCCTGCTCGCAGTAGCCTTGATTGCGTGTTACCTGCCGGCACGGCGAGCCATGCGCGTGGATCCCATGGTGGCTCTGCGCTATGAGTGAAGTTTCAATGCGCATCGGCGCACGAAAGCGCGAGGGCCGCGGATGAGCCGCGGCCCCCTGGGCAGTGTTGCCGTACTTAGCTGGCCATTTTGCGGGCCTTGGTTTCGATTACTTCTTCCAGGCCGCGCTCGTGGTTTTTATCCTTCGGCGCGGGCTTCACTTCCTGGACCACGGTGAGCGAGTTGAGGCGCTCAATGCTGTTCTCCAGGAATTTGATTTTCAGCCTGAGTTCGGCCAGGGCAGGCTCAAGCTCTTCTGAGCGGTCGCCGTCGCCGCGGTATTCACCTTCCTCTTCAAAGCGTTCGGTGAAGACGCCAACCAGTTCTTCTTCCTCGTAGCGGCGCCGTGGGCGGTGATGCAGGCGCACCGCTCAGGCGCACCGGCCAGGATCTTCTTCTCAGCCTCAGGCTTTTTGCAGAGCTCCAGCGTGGGCAGAATGAACTGCTCAATCAGGGCGATGCCCTCCCGGGCAGCGATTGCGAAGAGGCCGTTTCATCCGCTGACTCGGCCTCTGCCGCAGGCGTTGGGCCAGGCGCTCAGCTGGACCCATGCAGGCGCATTTTCCGCTTACTTCTTCTGCACCTGATAATCAGCGAATCCCAATTCGATCTGATAAGGACTACCGTTGTAAACGGCGTCAATGTTCATTTTGTCCGGCAACTGCAATGTGCTCACTTCCCGGTTTTCAAGCTTGATGTTGAGTTCTGTGGTGTCATTGCCTGCGACCGACTGGTAATGGGCCTTATAACCTGAGAGCACGTAGCCCTTGGCGGTGGGAGTGAACTCCGGCCACACGGTGCTGGTGAACTCTTTGGTTGTCACCTTGACTTCGCTGACGGCGAAGTCCTTGGCCATGGTAAGAACAACATCGGCGTCGCCGTCCTTGTACGTCACGAGATACTGTTGCGAAAGCTCCTGCACCTGATAGTCGCTGTCAACTTCCGGGAAAACGCTGGTAAGCATGAAGGGGGACCAGGTCGCGAAGACGCCCTTCACCGCCTGCTCCATCCCCCCGAAAATCTGGTCGAAGGCCTTGGCCATTTGCTGGTTGGCGGCGGGTCCATCGGCGGAATGAGTGACGTCGACTTTGTTCGCGCTGTCCAATGACATGGCAAAATGCAGGCTGTTCAGAGCATTGGTCGCCCTCTGCACGGTCTCTGGCGTGGCTGTTTTCAGTTGCTCTTTGATCATGGGGTCCCAGTTGGGCACAATGCTGGCCTGGAACGCGATCAGACCGTTGCTGCGAAGGTTGTAATAGGCCGCGCGCGCCTGCCGGACCACATCCTTTCTGTCGACCGTCTTGTCCGACGCATGGCACACCGGTCCGGTGAGAACGCCGGACACACAAAGCACAATTGCCGCAAACGCGGATCCAAACCGTCCTGCTGTTTTCATGAATCAACTCCAGATTTTTGGCGAGGGGGATTGAGGGTATTATGCGGCAACTTCCGGGTTCCGAAGAAAAACTTTGGTCACAGGGCGAACCTGTTCCGTACCGTATTTCCAATCGGCATCATGACTTTCAAAATTAATGAGAGTTGTGCATTTTGACAGTGAAAATGCGGCGGTACTAGACTCGGGCCAAGGAGGTATGTGATGCGTTGTTTGCTCAAAGTCATCATTCCGGTCGAAACGGGTAATGCTGCGATTGGCGATGGCAGTCTGACCAAAACCATTGAGTCGATTCTGGCCGAGTGCAAGCCGGAAGCGGCGTATTTCGCTGAAGAAAACGGCAAGCGGACCGGCTTTATCTTTCTCGATCTGAAAGAGTCATCCCAGATTCCCTCCCTGGCGGAACCATGGTTTCTTGCCTTGGACGCCCACGTGGAGTTCCACCCGGCCATGAACGTGGACGACCTCAAGAAAGCCGCATCCGGGATGGAGAAGGCAGTTAAACAGTTCCGCCGACCGGAACGCAAAG
>JBLMYN010000401.1:0-3547 GCA_050258305.1 Actinomycetota bacterium | reverse complement strand
AATGGCGTCACGATCGGCGTCAGAAAGCGTGCCTCCGGAAAGGGCCGCGGCGCGTTCCGCCGCTTCCGTTTCGTTCGTGATTTCAAGGTCAGGCTGGCACCGGTAGCGGCGCGGAGTTTCCGAGCCTTCCGGCACAAAGCTGAAGCGGACACAACCGTGCTGCCGCCGTTTGGACATCACCCGAGCGTTGAATATCACCTCGGATGCCAGCGTCAATTCCTGGACATGCACTTCGCCAAAAATCGTGGTTCGCACCATGCTGGCCGCGGGGCCGGGAAGATCGCCTCCGTCATCCGCCGCAAGTGCCGGGCGTTGTGTATCCAGCTTCAGTTGCCGCAGGGTCGTCGTGTCCGGTGGCGCCGTGCTGAAGGTGATCGGCCCGCCGCCGTCGCCTGAAATAATCACCAGCTGGTTGTCGCTCTCGGCCACAAGGGCCCCGGTGAATCCGGCGCTGCCTCCCGCGGCTCGAATCGCCGCCTGCAGTTGCGAACGCGCCTGCGCCAGAGATGCCGGAACGCCGGCCAGAGTCGCCACATTGGGGCCATCGGCCCCAGCTTTCACCGTCAGCGACGGGCTTGCGGAGGAAATCGTGGGAAAAGGAAGAAGGGTTCCGCTGACCACGGCTGAAGTCTGGCGCGCTGAGGCTGCATCCAGGCCCAGCTCCGTTGCTGTCTTGTCTGGCGCCACGTCCTCGATTGTGACCAGTTCATCGCTGCCGGGCAGAATGATCAGCCGGTCGCCGGCGGCGACCACGCGCGCGGCGGTGAAAGGCAGCGTGGGATGCGCTGAGCGGATCGCGGCCTGGAGCTTGTCGCGCGCTTCGGTCAGGCTCGCAGGCACTCCGCTGAAGACTGCCGGATACGGGCCTTCATCGCCGATAGTGACGTTCACCTTTGGCGCCGCCGAACTCAGCGCGGGAAACGGTGACAGGCTGCCTGAGACCAGCGCCGGGAGGAAAGCAGCCTGCGCTGCCGAGCCTGCGGAATCAATGATGCTATCCCGCACGGTCAGCCCGGTCATGTCCTCCGGCAGCAGCAGATGGCCTGTGATGCTGTGGTCAATCACCAGTTGCAGCGCGTCGGCGGGCGCATCTACAACCACACTGGCCACGCCGGGTTGGAGTGGCTGGCCTTCTTCATCCAGACCCAGGCCGGGCACCAGCGTGGAGTGGACAATCTCCACCAGCAGCAGGTTTCCCTGCACACGAATCTGGCCCGCCGCCAGCAACCCATTCAAAACGAATTCTTCGTTGCCTGTTCCGCCCGTGATCGTGATATTGCCGATCAGCGCCGGGCGCTGGAGGTTTGCAGCCTGAATGACCAGCATCGGGCTGGGCTGGCCGGGCGGGACCGCCGTGGTGGGGAAAGGAATCAGCACGTTTTCTTCGTACGTCCGGTTGTCATCGATCTGAATTACGGCGTGCGGCGTTGCTGCAGGATTCCAACTTGCGATGGCCTGTCCCAGCGTGTTGATGCCCGCTGAGGGCACGTGAATCACAGTCCCAATCGACGCCGGATTGTCGACGCTTGCGGGTACAGCCGGTCCGGGGTCGCCCGCAATCATCTTTACTGATGTGCGGTCATAAGGACCGCCGCCCATGGCTCCGCTGAACCCGTAGGTGTACGTGACCGTGACGCCATCATTGGGCGATTCACCGGGGGCAAAAGCGATGCGGCCAAGCGCCACATCGATGGCTACCTTGCCGGTGGAAGGAGGTGTCCAGTTGCTGAGGTCGCCGCAGACAATGCCGGCCAGAGGAATCAGGTTTGCCGGCGTGGCTGAAACGCCATGGTAGATCGCCATGCTCGGCACCGGCAGAGCGTTGTTCATGTAGTAGCGGTCACGGTGGAAGTAGAAGGCGATTTTCCGGATCGGCGTCTGGACCTGGTTCTCATTGACCTGCAACGTGTCTTCGATCACCGGCTCGGGATTGGTGAACAGCGGGGCCGGATTGCCGATCGGGCTGAAATGGAATCCATCGCCGTATTCGGAGGACCTTCGTGGCGTGACCGCCTCAATGAAAAAACTCTCCAGCCGCCACAGGAAGAACCCGACTTTCTGGATGTTGTACCAGCCCGTCAGCGGGCAGATAGGCCGGACATCCACCGTGTGCGTGGTTGTATCGAACGCCCCGTTGATCCGGTCCAGGGCATCAAGGTCGCGCAGCAGGACCGTCCCGACTCGGTCCACCGCATAAGGGTCTTGAGGCGCGGTGAGCGTATCTTCATGGAACCTGAGGTGATTGAGGTTCTGCGTCCAGCCCAGCTCTTCAAAGAAGGCCACCGCGTGCGCGTCCCATCCGGTTACGTCGCGGGCCAGTTGCTCCAGCATGGTGAGCGTGCCCTTGCGACGCCGGTAATAAATGGTCCGGGCAACGTCGGCCCGCCTGCGGACGGTGGTTTCCGGAAGCGGGTTGTTGCCCACCAGGTCGCCAATGTAGGGGACCACCCAGTCGGCGCAGGTTTCGATGAAGATGTCGTCCCACAACCCGTCCACGTTGGACTTCACCAGTTGCGCCTGATTGCTGATCAGGCCCAGCAGTCCGCGCAGGGGATATTCGCGCTCCGCATCGCGGATGCGATAGATGGCGGGCAGCAGAGAGTAAAGATCGAGTGAATTGGTTGTGTTCACGATTGCACCTGTCCCGCGCTGATCACCGCGTCTGTGGCGGGATTCTCAAGAGTGGCCAGCTCGTCGGCATTGATGCGGAGATGGACCTGCACCGGCGCGGACGTGGCGCCGTGGCTCAGGCCGTCCACAGGATATTTGTAGCCAAGGGAGAGAATGTCCGCTCCCACCACGCCTTCCACGGACTGTATGACTGCATAAACGCTGCTCAAATGCACCGGCCGTCCGAACTCCTGACTATCAAAGGAGAAGAACCCGGAGACTCCGGCATTCACGGCGGCCAGGACCTTGTCTTGAACATGGTCCGCGCTGACGTAAATCAGCGCGCTTAGCTTCACCGCGACCGCCTTGTAACTGCGCACGACCAGTGCGCGGTTGGGATCGCGGCGGGCGTTGAGGTCAGCCACCAGGTCTTCGTAGGTTGAGCCGGTGATCGCGGCCCCTTCGTCTCCGGCGACCGTCAGATAGACCACCTGCTCCTCGCCGCTCCAGGCCCAGGTAGCTCGGGCCTTGGCGACTCCCGCAAATTCCCGGGCGGCATCTTCAAAATCCTCGAGTGAAACGATGCGCCCGAAGGTCCGCACCGTGTTCGGCGCGTTGGCCCGAGTCTGGTCCAGCGACTCAGGCTCTGCTCCGCCCGTGGCCGCTCCCGGATTGCTCACGCTCTTCATGCCAACCGGACGGCTGAGCAGCGTGCGCAGCGCACCGGCGTCTACGTTGCCAACCAGTCCGATGCCTTGCCGGTACGTTCCCGTAACGTTGCCGCGCCCGGAGGGCAGTCGGCTGCCGGTGATTCCGTCTCCGAACTGCACGGTCATGCCTTTGGCATCCTGGCTGGTCACAAAGATCCGTTCGTCGCCCGTATGGCCGAAAAACTCGCCTGCTTCTTTCCAGATCACACCGGCAATCTGGATCTGGA
>JBLMYN010000400.1:0-4252 GCA_050258305.1 Actinomycetota bacterium | reverse complement strand
TAAGGTTAAGCTGCATCGTGCGTAGGTTAAGCGAAGTGTAGCACAGGGGCGGGACTTGGCGTTTACTGGTTAGTACCTACTTTGGCTCTTGGCTGTCCGCTTCCGAACACCTCCGTTATGCAAGGCTGTCAAGATGTACCATTTCGCGCGTGCAAATGGGCGAAGAAAATGCTAATATGGCTAGATTTTGGGCTGGCCTATTCTGAGTAATGGGTCGTGGTAGCCACGGTCTTTGACAACTGAGCAAATAGCGATTGGCAATTAGCAATTGGCCAAACAAACCCCGGATTCACTCCGGGGTGCCGAGGCGTAAGTCCTTTAGATTTGGGGTGGACCGGGGGGATACCCCCCCAGTAAATCGCCGGGATCGCCGACATCGCGCGACATCGCCGTGATCGGAAAGGCAAAACCTACCGCCGACGGTGCTGATTTCCACAAATCCAGAGACAGGGTAATCGGACCCTTGAAGTTCCTCCGCGCCTCCGCGGTGAATTCATCTGCCAGGGATCAGGACGGCGTTTTGAGGATCATGTAGCCGCCGGTGAGGCCGAAGATGATATCCGGCGCCCAGGCGGCGATGAGAGGCGGCAACTGGTTGACGTTTCCCATGGCTTCGAACAGGTTCGACGTGACCCAATAGACCACGGCGATGATGAGCGCCGTGGCGATTCCGCTGAGCGCGCCTTTGCGTCCCATGGAGAGCGCGAACGGCACGGCGAGGATGGCCATGACGAGCGTGATCAGGGGGAAGGCGATCTTCTTCTGCAGCGCAACTTTGAGGCGGACCACGTCGAAGCCGGCCTGCTGCAGGTCGCCGATGTAGTTGCGCAGCTCTTCGTAACTCATCTCCTGCGACTGGCGAACCTCTTTCTTAAAGTAATTCGGCGGCTCGTTGAGTTCGGCGAAGGTATCCACTTCAAACGGCTGGTAGGCGGTTACGCTGTCACCGTTGAAGGTGCGTTCCCATCCCTTCTCGAAGACCCACTTCTGCAGATCGTCTGACCAGTGGGCGCGGGAAGCGTAGATGCGCTTGGCAATCTGGAAAGTATGCGGGTCGAGTTCGAACGACGAGATGTTGCCGAAGACGTCATGGTCGGGTTCGTAGAACTCGTAGTAGTAGATCTTGCGGTTGGGCTCCGCGCTGCCGTGCCTGCGGCTGTTCTCGCCGAAGATCCACTTGCGGTCAGGGCGAGAGTAGGTCTGGGCCGGCCGGCCTTTGATGAGGTTGCGCAGAGTTTCCACGCGTTTGTTGGCGTAAGGGACGTACCACTGGTCGAGCAGAAAGAGCGCGCCGGCAAGGCAGGTGGAGATGACGAGAATGGGCACGATGGCCCGGTAGATGCTGATGCCGGTGGCCTTCATGGCCGTGATCTCGTTGGACTTCTGCATGAGCCCGAAGGTGACGAGCACGCCCAGCAGCACGCTGAGAGGCGTGACCAGATAGAGCAGTGACGGCACCTGGTTGATCAGGTATTCGCCCACGGTGAGCATGTGGATCTTGTTGTGGACGATGTCACTGATGAGCTCGAAGAAAGTGAAGACGATGGTCAGGACGAGAAAGCTGGCGAGGATCAGCACAAGGTTGGTAAGGAAGTTGCGCAGCACGTAGTCGTCCAGCAGGAGAGGGAAGCGCGTACTGAAGCGCCGCTTGTGCGATCCGTTGCGGGCTCCGTTGATGTGTTCGGCCTGGCGACGGCGAGTGAACGTGGCGGCAAGGTTTTTGAAACGGATGCTGAGCGCCTGTCCCAGGCCAATTTCAACCGGCAGCTTGTCCGTGCGCCAGAGCAGCGCGGCGCCGGCCAGGCCGAAGACGATATTGGCCAGCCAGACACCGGGCACCGCAGGCATTTTGCCGTTGCGCGCCAGCGAGAGGCCGGTGCCGTAAAGGAAGTAATAGATGAAGACCAGAACAATGGTAAGAACAAATCCGGCGCCTTTGCCGCCTTTGCGCGCGGACAGGCCGAGAGGAATGCCGATGAGCACGAGCACCAGGCAGGCTGTAGCCAGGGCGAGGCGGCGGTTGAACTCCACCCAGTATAGCCGGGCCTGTTGGCTGGGAGCGATGGAACGCTCGCGCAGAAGACCGCGCATGCTCATCTGCGAGACGGGAACAATTTCCTGCGCTGCGTTGGGCGCGGGCGGCACTGAAAGCGAGGTGTCGATCTCTTTGAAGGTCTGGATGGTGTACTGGTCAGGGCTGCGGATGTTGCTGCTGTGCTCTTCGCCATCCATGAGGTGAAGGCGAATGGTGTTGGGCCCGCCGCTGGTGACTACGGCTTCTTTTGCGATGGTGATCTTGGGCGCGCCCGGATTGCTGATATCGGCGAGAAAGACGTTCTTCCACACAGCGCTGCCCGATGCGGTGGAGACGTCTTCAACATAGAGCACGTAATTTTTGAAGTTTTCATAGAAGACGCGGGGCTGCACCTCAAAGGAAATCTGAGAACTGGCCATGCTCTTTTGCAGTTTGACCAGAGCGGCGGCGGATCGGGGAGCAAGAATGGCGGTGTTGATGAGGGCGAGAATCCAGGCGGCAAAACCGAAGATGGCGACGATCTTCAAAAACGTGCGCACGCTTACGCCGGACGCGCGCATGGCGGTGACTTCACTGTCGGCGGCCATGCGGCTGAGCCCGATGAGGATGCCCACCAGGACACCCATGGGAATGGTAACGGTGAGCGCGGTGGGCATGATAAGAAAGAAAATTTCCGCCACACTGGGCACCGGCGCGCTGTTGCGGACCACAAGTTCGAGCAGGCGGCCCACGTCGCGCATGAAGATGACAAAGGTGAAGACGGAAGCCCCGATGAGCCCGTGTGAGAGCACTTCCTTAAGGATGTATCGGGTAAAAATGCGCACGTGTTTCCGCCAGAATCTCCCCGTCCGTGTGGATTGGATGATTAGAGTCTAGCAGATGGCCTAAACCGGGATATGTTATTAATGGTTACCGGATATGCCCACCATTCGACTGTTGTTCCTCTGGCACATGCACCAGCCTTATTACAAGGACCTGGTTACAGGAGAGTACCGCCTGCCCTGGGTGCGGCTGCATGCGTTGAAGGATTATTACGGCATGGTCAAGCTGCTGGATGAGTTTCCAGACGTGCACCAGACGTTCAACCTGGTGCCTTCACTGGTGGCGCAGATACAGGATTATGCGGCCGGAGCGGCCAACGATCCGTTTTTCGCGATTGCCGCGCATCCGGCATGCGAATTGGACTTTGCGGAAAAGCTCTTCGCCATCCAGTATCTGTTCCAGGCCAACCTGGACAAGATGATTGGACGCTATCCGCGGTACCGGGAGCTGTGGCAGCGGTTCAGGTCGAGTCCGGAAGACGCGGCGCGTTTGGTGCCGCAGCTTTCCAACAGCGATGTTACCGACTTGCAGGTGCTTTCACAGATTGCATGGATGGACGAGTTCTTTCTTGAGGACCCCGATGTCCGCGAACTGGTGAAGAAGGGACGAGCCTTTACGCTGGAAGACCAGGAACTGGTGATGAAAAAACAGCGCGAGTTTCTGGCCAGGGTGTTGCCGGCGTATGCGGCGGCGGCGAAGCACGGGACAATTGAGATTTCAACTTCGCCCTACTATCACCCGATTCTGCCGCTGGTGTGCGATACGGACATGGGCGCGGTCGCGCATCATGGCTTGCCGCTTCCGGAACAGCGCTTCCGCCATCCGGAAGACGCGCGCGAGCAGATTGTGCGCGGGATGGACCTGTGTGAGAAGGTCTTCGGCGTCCGCCCGCGGGGCATGTGGCCGTCAGAAGGCAGCGTCTCGGACGAAGTGTTAAAGCTGGCCCATGATGTCGGCCTGAAATGGGTGGCGACGGATGAAGGAGTGCTTGGCCGGTCACTGGGTTACCTGTTTGAGCGTGACAGCCACGGCAGGCTGCTGGCCGAACCGGCAGAGAAGTTGTACCGCTTCTATCGCTGGGAGCAGGGTGACGCAGCGATGAACATGATTTTCCGCAACCATTCACTCTCAGATCTGATTGGCTTTGTGTATTCGGGTATGTCCGCGCGGGAAGCGGCTGAGGATTTTATCGATCGGATCAGGGTTACGGCAGCCCCCATCCTGGAAAAAGGCAGGGACGCGGTGGTTTCGGTGATCCTGGACGGCGAGAACGCGTGGGAAACGTATCCACAGTCGGGAAGGGAATTTCTGCGGCGCCTGTATGACGCCATTGAGAACGATCCGCAGTTCGAGGCCCTGACGGTATCAGAAGCGCTGTATCGGGAGGAGTCGCCG
>JBLMYN010000399.1:0-4532 GCA_050258305.1 Actinomycetota bacterium | reverse complement strand
GTGCTGGCAGCGAACAATTTTGAGGCTCTTCTCAATTTGGATTCTTTGGCAATTTTGGCATTTCTGGCAATTCGTCGTTCCGCTGCTCCGGCCGTCGCAAATTTGGCCGTTTCTGCTTTCTGTTAACTTCCGTTAACAGCCTTTGAATCTCACAACAATTATTTACCGCAAGCCCTGACTCTTAACCGTCTTCCTGTCCGCCACCGGGTCAAATACTTCAGGGGTCAGAGCTAGAGGCCCAGGGGGCAGAAATGAAATTCATCCACAAAAAATGGTTCATCATCGGCGTGCTGCTGGTGACCATAGCGGCGCTCACTGCGTTCAAGTTCCAGGTAAAGAAAGCGCCCCAGTACTACACCGAGAAGGTGCAGAAGGGCGACATCCAGAACGTGGTCCAGGCCACCGGCACCATCAATGCGGTGACCACGGTGCAGGTTGGCTCGCAGGTTTCCGGGACCATCCAGACGCTCAACGCGGACTTCAATTCACATGTCCGCAAAGGCCAGGTGATCGCGCAGATCGATCCGTCACTGTTCAAAGGCGCATTGCTGCAGGCCAAGGCAGACGTGACCGACGCGCAGGCGAACCTGACTGCGGCCAAGGCGAACCTTGAAAAGGCAGATGCAGCGGCAGCGCAGGCGAAGCTCGACTTTGGGCGCTACACCACTCTGGCGAAAGAGGGCGTGGTTCCGCAGCAGCAACTGGACACAGCCAAGGCCACCTATGACAGCGATGCGGCAGCGGTCAGCGCCGCCGAAGCGCAGGTTGCGCAGGCGGAAGCTCAGGTGCAGCAGAAATCCGCCGCACTGGCGGTGGCACAGACGAATCTGGACCATACAACCATCACTTCGCCCATTGACGGCACGGTGGTGGCGCGCAGCGTGGATGTGGGCCAGACCGTGGCGGCTTCCCTGCAGGCGCCAACCCTGTTCACCATCGCCCAGGACCTGACCAAGATGCAGGTCTACGTGAGCACGGATGAGAGTGACGTAGGCTCCATCCATGCCGGGCAGACGGCCAACTTCAAGGTGGACGCGTTTCCCAACCAGACCTTCTACGGAAAAGTCTCTGCCGTCCGGCTGAACGCAACCACTGTCCAGAACGTTGTGACGTACACCACCGTTGTGGACTTCAACAACCCGGACGTGAAGCTGTATCCCGGTATGACTGCGTACGTGAACATACCGGTGGAGTCAGCGAGCGATGTTGTGAAGGTACCGAACGGCGCCTTGCGCTACAAGCCCGATCTCAGCGCAACCGACGCGAGCGCATTGCTGCAGAAGTATGGAATCTCCGCCGCTGCCGGCAGCAGGACGCACCAGGGCGGCAAGGCCGGACAACAGCAGGCGGGAGAACAGACTGCTGTGGTTTGGAAGCTGGACGCGAAGAAATCACTCGAGCCGGTGCAGATCAAGTTGGGCATCACCGACCACACGACGACTGAAGTCGCACAGGTTCTCAAGGGTTCTTTGAACCCGGGTGACCAGGTGGTGACGGGAGCGGCTGCATCGAAAGCGACGGGAACGAGCGCGGCGCCGGGCATGGGTGGAGGGCGCGGTGGAGCGATGAGGGGCATGGGGCGGTAGCTGCCTTCTCACCACGGAGGCGCGGAGACGCGGAGAACAGAAGAGAGGAAATTATGGCAACGCCGGCACAAATTGAGTTCAATGAAAACCCGGTAGTAATGACCCAGGCTCTACCGGTGATCGCCGTGGAAGACGTGCACAAATATTACGAGCTGGGCGAGACCAGGGTGCACGCGCTGCGCGGAGTGGACCTGAAGATCGAACCCGGCGAGTTCGTGGCCATCATGGGATCGAGCGGCAGCGGGAAATCCACCTTCATGAACATGCTGGGCTGCCTGGACAAGCCGAGCAGCGGGCACTACGTCCTGGAGAGCACGGACGTTTCTCAGCTCGACAAGAAAGCGCTGGCTGCCATCCGCAATAAAAAGCTGGGATTCGTTTTCCAGGGCTTCAATCTGCTTTCAAGGACCACGGCGCTTGAGAACGTGGAGCTGCCTACGCTGTACGCAAAGATGGACAAGGAACAGCGGCTGGAGCGGGCGAAAGAAGTTCTGAACCTGGTGGGGCTGGGAGAACGGCTGGACCACTTCCCTTCACAGCTCTCAGGCGGACAGCAGCAGCGTGTGGCCATTGCGCGCGCGCTGGTCAACCGTCCATCGATTCTGCTGGCGGACGAGCCGACAGGCAACCTGGACAGCCGGACGTCAGTGGAGATCATGCAGATCTTTCAGGCGCTCAACGACCAGGGGCTGACGATTGTGCTGGTAACGCATGAACCGGACATCGCGCACTTTGCCAGGCGGATAGTAGTGTTCCGCGACGGCAAGATCAGCCATGACGATCCGGTCCGGAACCGGCCGAGAGCTGCAGACGTTTTAAGGACACTACCTGCTATGGACGAATAGACCGGGGTGATCGGAATTCCGATCGCGGCGATTACACGATCACGCGCGACTACGGCGATCACCAAAGGGGGCATTTATGGATTTACTGGCAATTTTACGAATCGCAATTCGGGCGCTCACGCGCAACAAGATGCGCTCACTGCTCACCATGCTCGGCATCATCATTGGCGTGGGCGCCGTGATTGCAACCGTGGGTCTGGGACAGGGAGCGCAAGAGCAGGTGCAGAACCAGATCGCGTCCATGGGGACGAATCTGCTCTTTATCAGCTCGGGCAGCGTAAACAAGGGCGGTATCCACCTGGGCGGCGGCGCAACCAAGACGCTGGTTACCGATGATATGAAGGCCATCTTGCAGGAGGTGCCGACCATCGCAGAAGCGGCGCCCGGAGCCGGGAGCAGCGCTCAGGTAGTTTCCGATAATTCCAACTGGTACACGCGCGTGACCGGCACCGAGCCGCAATATTTTGATATCCGCAACTGGACGTTCGACCGCGGCGGAAACTTCACCCAGGATGACGTGCAGCGCGCAACCAACGTTGTGGTGCTGGGCGCCACGGTGCAGCAGAACCTGTTCGGCAATGCTGACTCCATCGGGCAGACAGTGCGCATCGGCACGCTGCCGTTTCAGGTGGTGGGCGTGTTGACTCCCAAAGGCCAATCCGGGCTGGGACAGGACCAGGATGATGGCGTGTACGTCCCCATCACCACGCTGCAGAAGAAAATCACCGGCCAGGACTGGCTGCAGTACATCGTCGCTTCGGCCGTTTCGCAGCCGGCCAGCTATACCGCGCAGGGACAGATCACGGCCCTGCTGCGCGACCGCCATCGCATACGCCTGGGCCAGGAAGATGACTTCATGGTGCGCAACCTGGCGGACGTGGCGCAGCTTGCGGATGAGTCTTCCAAAGTGATGACGCTGCTGCTTGCGTCCATCGCCGGCGTGTCACTGATCGTGGGCGGGATCGGGATCATGAACATCATGCTGGTTTCGGTCACTGAGCGGACCCGGGAAATCGGGATTCGCATTGCCATCGGTGCAACCGAGGCCGACGTATTGCGGCAGTTCCTGAGTGAATCCGTGGTGTTGAGCCTGACCGGAGGGATTGTAGGCATTCTCTTCGGCGTAGCGTCGAGCATCGCCATTACCAAGCTGCTGGGATGGAACATTCTGGTTTCGCCTGCCGCCATGGCTGCCGCGGTGGTCTTCTCGATTGCCGTGGGAATTTTCTTCGGCTTCTATCCGGCGCGGAAGGCAGCCATGCTGGATCCGATTGAAGCCTTGCGTTTCGAGTGAGATTGCCCCCCTTGCTCGAGAAGAGGGGCCCGGCGTTCTAAATTCAGGCTGCCGGGCCCCGCTTTTGCCGGGCGCCAAGGGGGCGCAAAAATCCATCTTTGGAGCGGCGTGGTCGCTTTGGGGATGGCCAGCGCAGCCCTCAAGACCTGCTAAGCCGCGCCCAGTTTCTCCGCGAGGGCATTCATGGTCTCTTCCAATTCCTGAAGCATACTTTCCGGAATCCCCAGATTGGCGGCACGCAGAGCGGCCACGGGATCCTCAATAAACAAGATTGCGTTGGCGGGCGAGCTGTTCAGCCAGGCGTTGAGCTCTTCTTCGTGAAGATTGAGTTCCTGTAACAGGCGATCGTCTTTATGCGCGGAGAAATAAGCCATTCTCTCCCCCTTGCTGCTGAATTAGGACACGCCTGCGAGACCTGCGGAACAAGTATTTTTCAGAGAGAGCAGGAGCGAGGCCGGGCTGCGTGCGACGGAACCTTAAAGAGTACCGCTTCAATTTTGACGCTTCAGCGGTGTGAAGTGAAGGAACAGAATCACAAAAGGAAGCGGAACTCAGGCCGTCCTGGAGATGTCGTGAGCGATCGGGTCCGCGGAGCCAAGCTTGCTTTCCAGCGCCCGGAGCACTTCTTCAAACTCCGCGATGGTCTCCTCTGACATTCCTAAATTTGCGGCGCGAAGGGCAGCGGCGGGATTTTGCACGAACAGGACCGCGTTGGCTTCAGAGAAATCAAGCCAGGCCCGCAACTGATCTTCATGTCTGCGCAGTTCCAGAAGCAGCCGGTCCACAGGTAGAGCACACATTTCAGTC
>JBLMYN010000398.1:0-3676 GCA_050258305.1 Actinomycetota bacterium | reverse complement strand
CTCGGCTGCAGCGAGACCACGCGTTGCGGAATGCGCACATGCGGCATGGTGAGATTATAAAATCGGAAGGCAGAAAGGCCGAACTTGCCTTGAGCTACTCAGAGAAGGTTCTTGATCATTTCGAGCATCCCCGGAATGTCGGGGATCTGGCCGATCCCGACGCCGTAGTAAGCATTGAGCACCCTGTCTGCGGCGACATTATGAAGCTCGCCGTCAAGGTGAACGATGGGCGCATCAGCCAGGTTCGCTATCGCACCCGCGGCTGCGTGGCTTCCATTGCCGCCGGCTCCTGCCTGACCGAGATGATCCAGGGCAAGTCTCTGGAGGAAGCCGCCGCCTTGACCCGCGAACAGTTGGCCGAGGCACTGGGCGGCCTGACGAACGCCTCGATGCACGCATCTCATCTGGCCATTGATGTGGTGCAGCAGGTGCTCACAAAGCTGAAAGGCAGCACTTGAGCAGGAGCTTCTGAATCTGATTTGGGAAGCAGTGACGATCGTAACCCTTCTTCGCCCTGCTGACGCCTGCGTTCCGGGCTAGGGCCTCTGTTTTCAATCGCCATCCGGATTCCCGCGATAAAACAAGGCGTGACATTAAAATCAGCTCTGATATCCCTGAATGCGAGTACAATAAATCCCCATATTCGCCCTGCCCAGGCGAGGAATGCGTATGCCACTTTTCCTGATCATCATTTTGTCGCTCAACTCGATGGTTTTTCCCAGCCCCGCGGTGAATGGCGTGAAGATCGTCACGCGCCAGGTGACGGGAGGATTCACTGACTTGCGCACCGAGTATCTCACCTCGGACCGCATGCGCAATGAGTGGCAGACACGCGCAGGGGAATGGTCAGGACCGCCCATGGCGAGCATTGTCGAGCGCGGCCAGCATGATCGCGTATACGTGATGGACCTGCAGGCGCATGAGTACGTCACCTACGAAGCCGACGTTCATGGAGCGCCGGTCAGGTCGCAATCCAAACCCGTAGCCGATTCAGGCGGCACATTGCAGATCTTGAGCAACAGCGTGGACACGGGAGAAAAGAGGCAGTTCTTCGGCCGGACCGCCCACCACATCATTACGGTTGAAAGACGCATCCCCAGTCCGGGCGCCTGCTCGCTGGGTTCGGAAAGCCAGACCGACGGATGGTATCTGGATGCTTCCGCCGTCCCGGAATGGGGCCAGCCGAAGAATGGCTATGGCGTGGTTATCGCATCCGTGGTTGCCGCCGAGCCTACCACCAACTGTCAGGACAAGATGGACAAGATTGAAGTCCACCGCACCGGCGTTGAGCTGGGCTTCCCGGTAAAAGTGACTACTACCGTGGAGAGCCGGGTACCGGGCCGCAACGGGAAACTTCACATGCTGTCCTCCACCTGGCGCTCAGAAATCCTGGAGCTCAAACAAGGCCCGCTTGACCCTGCACTGTTCCATGTGCCCGCTAATTTCCGCCTGGTCGCCAGCCTGAAGAGCTGGATTCCGGCACTGCCTCAGCGCCAGGAACTCACCGGATGGGAATGGCTGAAGGCCAAGCTGGAAGAGATGTTCAAATAGGTCGGGTGATCGCGCGTGATCGGGCGATCCGGTGATCTGAATCCATAACCTTCTTCGTGCTTAATCTTTGGTTCCCGCGGGCCAATAAACCTGCCAGCCGCGCGCTTGCGCGATCTTCTCCAGGTCAGGATTCGGATTGATGGCAAACTGGCACTTTGCGATTTCCAGCATGGCCAGATCGTGAATGGAGTTCCCAAAGCAGGCGTCCACCTGTTTTCCCAGAACCTCGCTCAGAGCCGCCGCCTTCGCGGGCCCGCTGGGCACGCGATGCAACCGGTCGGTCGCCAGGCCTGCTTCAATGTGGACGCACGCGGCCAAAACGTTCTCCGGCGGTATGCCAAAGCGGCGCACGCCCTCCCGTACAACCCAGAGATTGGTCGAGGATACGGCCCACAATTCGCAACCCACTTCGTGGAGTTCGCGGGTGAGCTGCAGCATTTCACGAAAGATACGGGGCTCTACCACTTCAGCAAAGAATTTTTCGGAAGCCTCCTCCAGAACGCGCTCGGCAATGCGATGGTGAATGGTAACCATTTCGCCGCACATGATTTCCTCACCCACGTTGCCGCGCTTGTAATCGTCATATCGGGCGAGCGCCCACTCGGCGGTTTTGGCGGGAAGGAGTCCGCGCTCTACTTCCCAATAGAAGAAATCGGCGCCTGAGTCTCCGCTCCACAGTGTGCCGTCGCAATCGAAGACGGCGATCTTCGGTGTGAGTGCCAGCACGGAATCCAGAAATGCCTGCGCGGAGGAAGATAGCTTGAGGTCAGTTTTCAAACGGTCAGTCCCAGGCGAAGTTTCTCGTAATCCTCTTCCGTGTTCACGTTGATTGCCACCATAGGATCATCCACGGAGACGTAGAGCATGTGCTGCTGGTGCGCGTGTTCCACGTCACGCGCGGTAGTGGTTCCGGGAACGCGCAGGAACGCCTCGATCATTTCCCGGCCCACCACAATCGGATGCCCGTGCCTGCCGCGATAATCGGGGACAGCAGCCCAGAACTCGTCTCCAGCGGCGAGAAATGCCGATTTGATCTGGTGAATCGTCTGCGGGCTCGGCGCCGGGCGGTCAACCAGGGTCACCACGGCGGCATCCCGTCCGCGATTGAGGACCTCGTCCAGGCCGCGTTGCAGCGAGCTCATCTGTCCCAGTTCCGGATGCGGGTTCACCACCAGGAATGCGGCACTGGCGTAAACAATCGGCTCCAATTTAGACGCGTTCTGCCCGGCAACCACAATCACCAGCTCAGTCTCGCGTTGCAGCGCCTGAATGGCGGCGGAAAGAAACGTCCCGCCCCGCCACGGCAGCAACGCTTTGTCGCGTCCCATGCGCGAGGATGCTCCGGCAGCGAGAATTACTCCGGCAAATGAAGGTGAGAGAGCCATTCGTACTTATGATACAGATTTGGAACATCCAGCCGCATTCCTGAGCCTGGCTGAATCAGTGAAAATCAGTTGAATCAGCGTGATCAGCGGTCAGGTCTTGCTTTGATTGGCTAAAATTTCCGCGGCTTTCGCGCTTTTCATATGCGGCAGCGCCGTAGTCGAACTCCTGCGGATTGCGATCAGCTCAGCGACGATGGAAATCGCGATTTCCTCCGGCGTGATCGCGCCAATATCGATTCCCACGGGAGCATAGACGCGGGACAGCTTGTCCGCTGCAATGCCTTCTTTTTCCAGCTCTTTGTAGATGGCGATGGTTTTGCGCTGCGAGCCAATCATGCCCACGTAGCGTGCCGGGGTCTCCGCGGCCCAGCGCAGCACGCGCATGTCATCGCGGTGTCCGCGGGTGACAATCACGATGTATGAAGTATCGTTCGGCGCAAGCTGGCTCATCACCTGCTCATACTCGTCCGCATAAACATCGCGCGCATCAGGAAAGCGCTCGCGATTGGCGTATGTCTCGCGGTCGTCGGTAACCACAACATCAAACCCCGCCATGCGAGCCACTTTATAGAGGCTCCAGGAGACATGGCCAGCGCCAAAAATGTAGAGCGTGGAAACCGGCAGCACTGGTTCAACGAAGACCTCCAGAGTACCGCCACAAACCAGCCCGGTGTCGTATTTGGGATTGTTATTCAAATTGAAGTTGAGGGTCTGCGGTTTTTCATTCTTCATGACCTCGC
>JBLMYN010000397.1:0-10033 GCA_050258305.1 Actinomycetota bacterium | reverse complement strand
TTTACTGCAGATCGTCCGGCGAACTTCCACCCCGAACCCATTTGCCACGCGACCATCAGACCAAAAGCTTAGAGGCCAGAACAATTGGACGATGGTGTCGGCAATACCTTGGTATCGACTGCGATCTTCTTGTCGAAGGCATGCGTCGGTTGCTGCGACAGTTCTCTGAGCCAGCATGCGTCCAAGCATGCGGTGGCAACAGGGCATCCGATCATTGCCAGATTCGAACCGGGTGAGAACTGGTTTTTCGATTACGAAAAGCGGGGGATGGTTAAGTGTGGGGAGTTGTCCCCGCCGCATTCGCATGCGGAGGATCAACCAGTGCCTGAGCGGCGGGAAGAGTTCCGGGTAATTGGGAATCATTGCTGCACTAGCCGGCACCGATCATCTCAGATTCGGGCCTCTGCAAGATTCCATTAAGTTCTCTTTTGCAGGTGTTCGAATCGCATGTGCTTCGGTTGTGTGTGTGAAAGAAGTAAAGAAGTGAATACTCTCCGCGACAGATCAACCCAAACGTGGCGGGTTCGCGTTGTCAAGAATCATGGCGGCGTTGGCGGGCTGAGCTGGCGTCACGCCATATGAACCATTGGACGTGCAGGTCGCAGCTTAGCAGCCATCCTCACCAGGTCAGGGAGGGAATTGGCCTTCATCTTTTGCATGACGCGCCCTCGGTGCGCTTTGACCGTAATCTCGCTGATGCCGAGTTCGCCTGCAACTTGTTTATTCAACAGGCCGGACACAACGAGCGCCATCACCTGTTGTTCCCGGTGAGTAAGGGAGGCGTAACGGTGGCGAAGCTCCTGCATCTCCGCGTCTTGAGCGAGGGTGAGACGGCTTCGTTCCAGGGCTTTTCCGATAGCACTCACCAGAGCGTCGTTATCAAGGGGCTTGGTTAAGAATTCGAGAGCGCCGGCCTTCATGGCTTGCACCGACTTTGGCACATCTCCATAACCAGTGATAAAGATGATAGGCATGGCGATGTGTTTAAGAGCAAGATGCTCTTGCAGCTCAAGACCGTTCAGGCCCGGGAGGGAAAGATCAAGGACAAGACAGCTCGGAACGAGTGCTCTCGGGTGGTTCAGGAACTCCTGCGCCGAGGCGAATGTTTCCGGCTTCCAGTTCTCATTCCGGACCAGCAATTCCAGCGATTCACGCACAGAAACATCATCGTCAACAATAAAAACGACGGGCATGGAAGCCGGCATTGGTAATGCACCCATTTCAGAACCTGTGGTGCGCGCTAAATTCATTGTATTCCCCCTGGATCGATCGTGGAGCCCTCAGGCGCCCGGAAGCGCGGTTTTGATGGCCGCAAGTAGATCTGCGTCACTGAACGGCTTGAACAGAAACCCCGCTGCGCCCTGTTGGAGCATTCGATTACGAATCGTCTCATCTCTTTGACCGGTGATGAATATGATCGGGATCTGCAGTCCGCGGCGCTTTAGCTCCTGGTAAAGTTCAGGTCCACTCATGCCCGGCATAGCGACGTCCAAGATCAGGCAACTGGTCTCATCGATACAATCGGACGAGAGAAATTCTTCCCCTGATGAAAAAGCTCGAGCCGCAAAGCCAAATTCCCTAAGCAGATCAGGAAGCGACTCGCGCACCGACTCATCATCATCAATTACTACGGAAAGGCGCTCAGGTTTGCCCTCGCTCCACTCCTTAGAGGTATCCACGACAGAACAAAGCCTTTCTGGAGGGATGTCCATTGTACCTTCGTATTGCCTTGCACGCGATTGTAAACGATAGGTCATTCGACGGCGTCCACCGATGCGTCAGCCCGATTGACGCAGTTCTTATTGTCGGCCGAACCTGCGGAGCAAGGGATAGCAAACCAAAATGTAGATCCGGGCCCATCATTAGGTATCGCCCATAGACGTCCGTGATGCGCCTCAATAATGGAGCGGCTGACGGAGAGTCCGATTCCCATGCCGTCGGTTTTGGTAGTGTAGAATCCTTCGAATATCTTCTCCGCCGCTTGAGGCGTGAAACCGACTCCCGAATCTTTCACGCTTAGGCGGACCACATTTGACCCTTCCGGTTCAGTTTTGATGAGTAGCTCTCTTGGACGATCCTCAATTGTGCTCATGGCGTCCGCAGCGTTTCGAAGCAGATTCAGGACGACCTGTTGAAGCTGGATGCGGTCGGCTGTGACGCGGGGGAGGTTATCAGCCAGTTCTGTCCGTACAATCACCCCGTTTCTCTGAAGCCCGCTCAGAGACAGCCCGATTACTTCTCGCGCGGTGTCATTCAAATCCACCGATTCAGTCGCAGTCTCCTTCTTGTTGAAGAGCGCACGCAAACGCGTGATCACGTCAGAAGCGCGGTTTGCATCACGAATCGTTCGACGCGACGTTTCGAGAGCGCCTCCGATATTGGGAGGCTGAGCGGCCAGCATTCGCTGACAGGTGCTGGCGTTCGTGACAATGCCAGCCAACGGCTGATTGATTTCGTGAGCGATTGATGCTGCCAGTGTTCCAAGACTCATCGCCCTGGCAACGTGCGCAAGCTCCGATCGAGCCTTGTCGCGCGCCTCTTCCCACAGGCGCCGCGCCGTGACGTCCTGAATCGCCGCGATGTACTCGAGGTGACCATCCTGGTCGCGGGTCGCATGTGCGACTGCTTGCAGATACTTGATCGAGCGGTCAGGCATCATCAGGCGGTACTGCCATTCAAAGTCTTTGCTGCTTCTTGGCGCCGCTTCGACCATTTTTTCGTACAAAGTAAGATCGTCCGGATGGACTCGAGTACGGATCAGTTCGAGCGTCACGGGCGTGCCAATCTCAAGTTCGTAGATGCGATAGAGTTGTTCTGACCACGTGATTTCGCCGGTCGCCACGCGCCAGGAATAGCTGCCTGTCTGACCAAGACGTTGTCCTTCCGCAAGGAACGCCTCGCTGCGTCGCAGAGCGCGCTCGACTCGTTTTTGCTCGCTCAAATCGAGCACAAAAGCGACTCCTTCACTCCCGCCGCCTTCGAAGAGTGCGCCGCCCAACAGCACTGGCACGCGGCTGCCATCCTTCCGGAGGCATTCCTTTTCAAAGGGTTGGAAGATCCTGGAGGTCTTTAGTTCAGCGAGGGCCCTTGCGTCCCGGTCGCGCCATTCCAGCGGTGTCAGGTCAGTCCAGCGCACTCGGCCGGAGGCGAGATCGCCACGGTCGTATTGCACCATGTGGAGAAACGATTCATTCGCTCCCGTGATCGCGCCTTCAAGAGTAAACATGACAATCCCCACAACGTTGGCCTCGACCAGCCGCCGAATCTTGGCTTCCAGGCCACTCGCCAGTTGACGGACTTCTGCTTCCGCCTTCTCTCGCTCAGATACCTGAATTCTGAGGTCTTCTATATGCATCCATGCCTGATACGCCGAAGACGCAAATTTACCAAGAGAAGCCATGACCCGATCATCCTCTGCGTCGAATTTGCGGCGGTTGGTGTGCATGATTCCCCATATAGTCCCTACTGCCTGTCCTTCGACGTAAAAAGGGACCAATAGGCACTCTTCGGCTGCCGGACTCACAGATATCAGGTAGGGGTAGCGCCGCTCGAAATGTGTGAACAATAAGGTACGATTCTGATCGAGCACGTCGCCGCAAGGACCAAAATTGCGCGGCGTTCCACCTCCTACGTGGGGATTCCACATTCCGCAAATGGCCGGCCAATAAAACCGCTCGCCGTCCACATGTGGAGTCTTGCCATCTCTCGTCAGCAGGCTGAGGCCGGCGGAGTCACACTGCGTAATGTCCCGGATCGTCTCGGCTAGTGTCTGAAAGATGGTGCGTGGCGAGTCGGCCAGCGCGCTCACCAGTTTCACGAGTGCGCGGTTCTCTCTTTCATGATCGGGCGGGCGTGATGGGCGGCTTTGCAACTCTTCGGTGCACAGAATCGATTCCAGAGAAGCAGCGGGAACCGAAGCGTCGAGAGTCAGGTCTTTCTCCGTCTCGATCACGAGCTAACCTCCACAATGCGCTGAGCCGAAGGTCGAATCGGCTGCAAACCCCACCCGGGCAGCCTGCTCGCGAAGCATTTGAGATCGCGCTGAATGGGGCGGGGCCCACGCAGTTAGTGTCCGTCATCTCAGAGGATGGCGTCTATTGTACTTTGGTATTGCTTCTGCCCGACTGTGAGCGATGGGCCATATTATGCGACGCCCGTCGATGGATCGGCGCGATTGACACGGGCCTCGGCGTCAGCCGAACCCTCGATCGCGCAAGGAATGGCAAACGAAAAGGTGCATCCCGGCCCGTCGTTTGGGGCCGCCCAGAGGCGTCCCTGGTGAGCTTCAATGATGGAGCGGCTAACCGAGAGTCCGATCCCCATGCCGCCCGTCTTTGTTGTGTAAAACGCTTCGAAGATCTTGTCCGCGCCTTGAGGCGCGAACCCGACTCCCGAATCTTTCACGCTTAACCGGACCAGATTTGCCCCCGCCGGCTCAGTTCTGATGAGTAGATCTCTTTGCCGATCCTCGATTGTGCTCATCGCCTCCGCAGCGTTGCTAAGCAAGTTTAAGATGACCTGCTGAAGCTGAACTCGATCGCCGATTACCTGTGGGAGGTCGTCCGCAAGCTCATGCCGCAGGACCACACCGCTTCGCTGGATCTCAGTAGCCGATAATGCCGTAACCTCGCGAGTCGCTTCATTCAGGTCCATCGCTTCAAGGGACGGCTCTTTCCTGCTATAAAGCGCCCGCAATCGGGTGATTACCTCTGAGGCCCGGTTGCCATCCCGAATCGTGCGCCGGACAGTTTCCCGTGCACCATCGACGTTGGGAGGATCAGCAGAAAGCATCCGCAGACACGTGCTGGCGTTGGTGATGATGCCTGAGAGCGGTTGGTTGACCTCGTGGGCGATGGACGCCGTTAACACTCCAAGGCTCGTGATGCTTGCCACCCTGGCCAGTTCCGATCTTGCCTTGGTGAGCGCTTCCTCTGAGAGTCTCTGCCGTGTAATGTCTTCGGAGATGGCCATTAGAAATTGAGGAATTCGCTCCGTACCTGGCACAATAGAAACACTGTTGCGTGCCCACACCAATGGGCCATCTTTGCGCCGATATCGCTTCTCGATCTGAAATTGCCGATATTTTCCCGCGAGCAATTCACCGATCAGCTTTCGATTAGCTTCGACATCCCCTTCGTAGGTAATATCAAGGAAGGTGAGTTGCCGTAATTCATTCTCCGTGTAACCCACCATCGCCTGAAAAACGGGATTTGTCGCGATAAACGGGCCATTCAGGTCTGAGAGGGCGACACCCACCGCGGAATTCTCAAAAACAGAACGCCACCTTTCCTCACTGCGCTTCAGTTCTTCGTTGGTGGCTGCAAGTTCCGCAGTTCGCTCGATAACGCGCCGATCAAGTTCGGCGGCGATCCGCTTCTGCTCATTTAGGAGTTTTGTCTCTTGCAATGCGATCGATGCCTGGTTTGCCGCTACGCTAAGAAGAAGGCTCTCGGTTTTCTCAGGAAAACCCTCGCGGCGGGAACCCAGGGCGATCATGCCGATTTCACCTTGTAAGCCTAACGGCACGGGGAAGATGGAAATGCTCTCAACTCCTAATCCGTTTCGAATTTGCCGAAGAGAGGCTTGCGTGTAGTCTGCCGACGGGTCGCCGAGTATATCGCGGAGTTCCTCAGGCGACAGAGTGATCCTGCTCTCATCAACTCGGAGGATGTCCGCTGGCATCGCACCAAATGCATTGCTCAACCGCGCGTACGCGAAATCGAGGCTGAGCATATTCAGGAGCACATCGAGAAGGGTTTGAACGATTTGCGATGGCTCGCTGCCGCGCCAGATAGCCGCCAGTCCGAGCAGGCTAATCAGATCGTTCATGCAGCGCTGAAGCTGCTTGACCTCCTGGGCCGGACCCTCGACCTGCTCCCCCATGTCAGGCGACCGCGGGCGAGTTCTTTCGACGGGACCGGCGTTCACGAAATTCTTGCAGGAATTCGTCCGGTGGAATATAGAAGGGATTTTGCTGAAGGACACCGCCAATGATGACCATCGGGTGGGTCCGCATAATGTCAATTACCTCGTCGCCGCGAAATTGTCCGAGGTGATAAGTGCAAATGACCGCGTCTTCGTGACGAAGCCACATATCATTTACACGCGACTCGAACTCAATCACGTCGTCGACATGTGATTGATCTTTCACCGACCAGTCCATACGACAACAAATGCGGCTCAGGGGATATCTTCCATCGGAGTCACCGCTGGCCAGTTGCTCAAATGCCGCGATCATGCGATCTGGATCGAAGCGGCCATCCGGCAGGTAGACGTCGGTGTTAGTGCGAAGCTCCAATTGTCCGCTCTGCTGCGCAGCCGCCGGGTCGATCCCAGCTTCAGCCAGGCGCCGGAAGTGGTCCGGACGCTGGTCAGGATTCACCACGTGAATCGCTTTATGGCCGCACTGGAATCCATCTTTAATGAAGGGGAGCAGGACCCGATACTCTTCCTCGGCGCTGTTAAAGAAAGCGCAGACATGACGGGTCTGGTCAAGCTGTGAGCCAGCAAAAGGAATGGGAGCCGTGGCCTTCTTCAAACAGTATCCTCCTGGACATCGAACGTCACCCCTTGGTGAATAATGATGCTCCCCCGGGCCCGAAATGTCCAATCCATACTTTGCTATTGGTCAATACGTTCGTCCAACAGATTCGTGGTCGAACTTCTGGCCTACTGAGATTGGGTGGTGGCATACACAGTGAGCGCCCCGCTTGCGCGTTGACTTTTTCCTTCTACGAATACTGCTCGCCGTATGCGTCCATAGAACGCCACCGATTACATCCCTCCGGTGTTTCACGAACCCTCAGTCGGTCTCAACGGCCAACTGTTTCCTCTTCCGGTTCGCGAAACCATGAACTCCGGCGGTGCCCTGGTTTTCCTTAGCCGCATCACCCCCGCTTGCGCGGCATGATGTGGCATAGTATTGCTCCGGCGCTTCCATGTTTCTACATCGAATGGCGCGAAGAAAATCACCGCCGCGGGCAAACCGTATTATGGGCGTCTCTATTCGTTGACGGATACGGCGATCTCTGCAGCTCGTCCGTTGGCTCTCTCCGGCGCATGCTCAGGCAGGTGCGGCAGGAATGGCCGGCGCCAGAGGCTGTGCTTGCGGCGTTCGCGGTCAAAGAGTAGGTGATCAAGGGTGAAAACTTCCGGTTTGACCAGCAGCGACAGCGAGATGCCATAGAGCATGAAGTGGGGCCAGACCATCTCACGGAAATACATGAGCGACAGGGTGATATAGAAGAGGCTGATCAGGACCGTCAGCCTCATTTCGAAGCCGATCAGGATGAAGAAGCCTATGGCACATTCGGCCATGCCGGCTCCCAGTGCCACCAGCAGCGGGTCCGACGGGAACAGCCAATGAAACTTGGTCAGATGCCACTCGACAACCACGCGCGTGGTCAAAGCCGGATGAAGAAACTTCACGAGAACGGCAGCGTAGATGAGAGCCACGCCGTACAGGATGCGAACGATCGAAGTCTCATAATGCCGGAATCTCGGGAAGCGTTTCAGGGCGCCGAACAAGTACCGGTCGACAGACCACTTTCGCATACCGAACAGGATCAGGACGATGATCTCACCCAGGTAATTGAAATAGGTCATGACATAGAGGCCGAATTCCCAGTACCCGACGGCGAATATGGCGAGGGCCGCGGCGGCGGCCACCTCCGTCATGAAGCCCACGGCGATCATGCCGCTGGCCGCGAACAGTGTGCCCCGCATGAGCCACGGCCATGGCATGCTTTGAAGAGTCAACTCCGGCCCGAGGAAACTCCAGGACAGGGCCGAGTAGAAGAATGAAGCAGAGATGGCCGCTCGCACGAAGATTGGGCCCATGAATGAGAGCTTCTCCGGAAGCCGGTGAACCCGATAGCCGAAACGGGTTCGGCGGAAGAAGAAATTCAAGGCAAGCATGATCATAGTGCCCGTGACGACGTAGAGGGTGATGCGCAGATCGGCCGGCCGGGTAAGCGCCTTCAGGGCATAAAAGCTGACCGGACCGTGCAACTCCCGCCAAAAATCATCCTTAGGCAGAACATACGCTTCATGTGCATAGGCAGCGACCGGCGCCAGCAACATCAGCAGGGCCCATATTGGCAGGCTGCCAGAGAGCGACAGACCCGTCGCGAGCGACCTCAGCACGGACCAGATTTTCTTCATTGATTTCATCGCAGTACCTCCGCTGCATCACGGTGTAGGCTTTCGACCGCGTAGTTCATGCGGCTTCCACTCGACATCCTCAGGCACGATTGCCCGGAAAACGACCTGTCCTGGCTGGCCCCTTTGGCCCGCTCCTCCAATGGTGTTGATTGGCATTTGTGCGTGAGCCACAGAAACCTTACCTTCAGCAGAGCTTCGCCCGGCCACGAATCCCATTCAACCAGAAGGGTATCTTGCCAACAATTGAACGATGGTATCGCCCGACACCAAAGTATTGCCGATACAATCGTTCAATTTTCGTCCGAGTGGCTCTGGTCTGATTGCAGACATCCGAGTTTTCGCTCGACATTTTGTCCTACCAAAGGAGGCGGGTCTTTTGAGACTGACCACGAAGGTGCTTGATGCCAAACGGTGCGCAGCCGTTCTGCAAGAGATTGCTCCGCTGTTTGAACCGGGCGCTCTCACGCCGAGCATTATCTCCAAGAAGCTGCGCGCGTGGCGTGACCCGGGGACCAGGAGTTGCCCATCGACTCCGCATGGACCCAGGTGACATGGCGGGACAACACTACAAACAGCTATGGACCTCTGTCAGCCACGGCGGTCACGCGGATCACCGGGATTTCGTCCGCGGTGCTGGCAAGCTGTGCGCCCAGCGGTTCCATTTCGGTCTTGATCCAGAACGGAAACGTCACATCGTATGTTCCCAACGGATCCTGGCTTAATGCCACGACCGGGATTCGAGTGGTGCCGGTGGACGTGGCCCGAATAATCGTGCTCCCTGGGCCGGAAATGTCCAATCCATACTTTGGTATTGGTCAATACGTTCGTCCAATGGATTCTTGGTCGAACTTCTGGCTTACTGAGATTGGGTGGAGGCATTCACAATGAGCGGATTATCAGGATTGCAAGCGTCAATGAGCAACGTACAAATCGGACAGAAGAGCTATGAGATGCCCCCGCGGGAGGGGATCAGCATCGCACATTTTCTCACCGTTGCCGATATCGGCCGCTCGGCCCGCTGGTACGAAAAGGTCTTCGGCGCTCGCATTCTGAGCCCGGGTGACGGCAACGCTCCTGCGTACCTTCAGCTTGCGAATATCTGGATGATTTTAAACGTTGGGGGCGGTCCGACCCCGGATAAACCGACGGTAACGCTCAGCGTCCCCGACCCGAATCACATCAACAGCTTCATGAATTTCCGCGTGGCGGATATTCACGCCTGCTATGAACTATGGAAAAGCCGGGGAGCCGAGTTCATCACTGAGCCGATCCCCAAGTACGGCGAGATTCGCTGCTACATCCGCGATCCCGACGGCTACATCATCGAGGTCGGGCAGAGCACGGACCTTGTGTACGGTTAAGATCCAGCCTCCATAGCGGGGGACTTAAACGCGTGTGGATGTTCGCTTCCATACAGACACGTCTCGATCCAGGGAGTTCAACAATGCGTCCTGACATTGTGCGTGGAAGCTTGTTCCCCGACTACGAACTGGACCTAAGTGTCGTCTGAAGCGAAATTGGCCCGGATTGGGATTTAAGCAAACCTGGACTCCGGGAAGCCTGGAACGCCGGCGACCTCTGGCAATTCCACGGGTGGAACAAACGGTCCAGTGTGCCCGCGACGTAATTATGCGCGCCTTGCTTTGTCGCGCCTAATCTCACAAAGAGGGAAACGCCATGGCCAAAACCACGGAAATTGCGCCGAACATCTATCGCATCTCGATCTACGCACAGGCGGGCGATCTGCAATTCAATCACTTTTTGGTGAAAGACGATGAACCGTTGCTGTTTCACACCGGCCTGCGGGGAATGCACGCAGAAATTCGTGAAGCGGTTTCCAGGCTCATGAACGTTTCTGATTTACGCCACA
>JBLMYN010000396.1:0-22764 GCA_050258305.1 Actinomycetota bacterium | reverse complement strand
GCCGCGACTTTGACTTTGTCCATTGTCCTCCCCCTCGCCGCTATGGGGCCTGCACAACAGGCGAGCACTCCGGCCAGTCCCAGCGCCAAGACGTCGCAGAGCAAGCCGAGTCCTGCCACGGCGGCGCCCAGCGCTGCCCCGGCCCAACCATCCACGAGTAGCTCTGAATACAATCCGGAGAATGCTGGGGCGCCTGAGCCTCCCGAACCTGCAGAGCCGCCAGAAGCTCCCCAAGCTGCGGAACCACCCTCAACTCCTGCGGCCCTCGGCGCTCACTCGGCGCCCGCCGCTCCTGCTGCGCCCTCAGCTCCGACAGCGCCGGCCGCCCCGGCTGCGCCTTCTGGTTCCGGGGCAATGGATCTTGGCCCTTGCGGCCGTGTACGCATGCACAGCACGGATATCGAAGACAATGGCAGCCAGCGCACATGGAAGGCATCCTGGTCCGGGGACAATTGTGACGTCAGCCTCCATGCAGAAGGCGATATCCGCTTCAACCCCGAGGCAACTGCAATTGAGAGCATTTCCTCCGGCGGCTACTTCGAAGTAAACGAACGCATGAATGACACGCTGCGCCAGATCCGCGTTACGCCCACTGGCTCAGGCCTTGAGTACGTTTATAAGATGAATGGCAAGCAACTGCCGTTTGATGCTCAGGCACGGACGTGGTTTTCCGGCTTTCTCCTGACACTGGAGCGCACTACTGGTTTCAACGCCGATGCCCGGGTCGCTCAATTGATGGCCAAAGGCGGCCCTAACGCCGTTTTGGACGAAATCAACAACCTGCCAAGCGATTACGTACGCAGCCTGTACTTCCGCAAGCTTCTGGAGCATCCCAACCTGCCTACGCCGATTATCTTGCGAATCATCAACCAGGCAGCGCAACAGATCAGCGGTGACTACGAACTGGCACGGGTATTGATGAGCGTGAGCAGGCAATATGACCTGCCCGATGAAGCGTTGCGCACAGCGTTCCTCAATGCAAGCAATAAACTCAAGAACGACTACGAGCATTCGCGCGTGCTTATCGAATTGCTGCGCCGGCCCAACATTTCCGCCGCCAATGTGCAGATGGGGCTCAATTCAGCCGCCACGATGAAGAACGACTACGAAAAGTCACGCGTCGCGCTGGCTCTCATCGCTCAAAAGTCGTTCAGTTCGGACGAAGTCCCTGTGTATCTGAGGCTGGTCTCGTCGATTCATTCCGATTATGAGAAGTCCAGAGACCTGATCGCGGTGCTGCGGCGCTATCAACTCCCGCCTGCAGCAGTCAACCAGATTCTGGATGTTGCAGGCGGCATAAAGTCGGATTATGAAAAGTCACGCCTGCTCACCTCGCTGGCAGGAAGGGGTAAATTCGACGAATCCCAGACGACGAGCTATCTGAAGGTAGTCGATTCTATGAAGGCAGACTATGAGCGCTCCCGCAGCCTCACGGCGCTGATCAACCGTAACAGGTTGAGCGACACCAGCCTGGGCAGAGTCTTCGATAATGTCACCCGCATCGGCAATGACTACGAGAAGGCCCGTGTCCTGACGGAAATCGCCCGAGCGTATCACCTGGAAGGTCGGCTGCGCGATCGCTATATTCAAACGGCGCAATCCATTCACAGCGACTTTGAGCGGAATCGCGCGCTGAATGCAGTCGCACGGCGAGCGTCGCTTTAGCCAGGAGTGAATCCCACAGGGGGTCAGCGAGAGATAAAGGAAACTCTAGAAGGATGTTCCCCGAACGCCTCCTTTTTCCGTATATCCGCGATTGGTGCGCCCTGGGACTTGTTACTTTCGGCACAGCCCACCGGATTTTCCTCAAATAGCCAAACCTGTTGATTTTTGATACACCCAGCGGGTAATTTGTACACAGCCAGCTCTGGATTACTTCCCGGAACCCCTGCTCTTTGGTTAATCAGAGTTGGTACGCCAATTGCCCCTCTCGGCGGGAACGCTTGCGGACAGGCAGGGATAAGTGTGTATGAAGTGTGGTTTTATCGTCGCAATCTGGATAGTGTCGTCGCTGTCCGCCCTGGCGCAGGTGCAGCAAACCTCCGCTGCCAAGCCATCACAAATCGTTGCGCAGAGCCAGGCCGCTCTCACCGAGCACAATGAAAAGGAAGCTCTCCGGCTGGTGCTGGAGGGTCTGGTCGCCTTTCCTGACAATGATGAACTGGAACTCCAGTTGGCTCGAGTCTTCATTTACCAGAAGCACGACCGTCAGGCATTCGCAAAAATCAACGCCGTGCTGCGCCGCAACCCGGATAACCGGAGTGCGAAGCTGGAACTGGCGCAGCTCTACGGCTATCGGGACGACTACAAGAAGTCTGATCCAATCTACCGGGGACTGCTGCAGAAGGATCCCGGAGATGAAGCTGCGGCGCTGGGATTGATCCATAATCTGGCGCTGGAAGGCAAACGCGAAGAGGCTCGACTCCAGTTGCAGGCGGCACTCAAGCGTCATCCCGACAGCCTGCTTCTGCTCGAATACAACGACTTTCTCACTGCGTCCGCTCCCTCAGCCCAGGAAGTCCGAACGCATAATTTTGGCCAGGTGCAGACCGGCGAGTCCTTTTTCTCTGACAGTTCGGGGAACCGTTCTCTCTATTCCACACAGGGCATTGGATACCAGATCACCAGGGACCTTTACAGCCGTACGCACGTGGACGAAACAGCAGTTTGGAAGACCGCTGTGCCGTATCAAACGGTCGTTTCCGGATGGGAAGATCTGCGCTGGCGGTTCAACCGTTATTTCGCTGCGCGCGCTTCCGGAGGCGTGGTCCGTTTTGCCGATTCAAGCAGCAACGCGCTGTATGCAGGCGACCTTGAAGTGTATCCCTTCAAAGGCTTGCTGCTCAGCGGCGGATATTCACGTTTTCCGATTGTGCCCACGTTTGATGCTTCGGCATTTGATCTGCTGGTCACAGGGTGGCACGAGCACGCAGAGTATGAAACAAAGAACTTTTACGTGTATGGCACCGGATTCCTGACGCATTTCTCTGACGGCAACCGGTCAGAACGCGAGTATGGCGAAACCATGCGCTGGCTGCCGCTCGGAAAGGTGTCTCTGGGCGCCGGCTACGCCTTCCGCCATATTCACTTTCAACAGGAACAGAATCACGGGTATTTCAGCCCCAACCAGTACTGGAGCCATCTTGGCGCTGCCGGCGTGCGTTTGAATCTTGGCCGGTTCTATCATGGTGAATACCTTGGCTACCTGGGCGGAGAAAGAATCAACGCAGGCGCTTTCACCACGGCCGGTGAGTTCCTGTTACGCAACCAGTTCTTCTACCGCCGATTTAACTTCGAAGCGAACTATTCGCATTATCAGCTTGTTCAGAGCACCGCCGCCTTCCGGTCAGACGTGGTCAGCGGCGCCATTGGCTATCGTTTCTGAACTTGATTCAAGGAGGGGATTCAGGTGTCTCCCGCCAAATCAAATTCGCGCTTCCGAATCCTGATTGTGGATGACGACGACTCCACGCGCAGCTTCCTTTCCTCTGTGCTCACTGCCGAAGGCTACCAGTGCCTCACCGCGAACAGCATCGCGGCCGCTGAGACGCTGCTTCGCCAGGAGCCCGTGCAACTGGCCTTCCTTGATCTCTACCTGGGCACTTCGAACGGCCTGAACGTGCTTGATCTCATCAAGGTTCTGCAACCGCAGTGTGCGTGCGTGATGATGACCGCCCACATGAGCGTGGAAACCGTGGCCAAATCCATTACCTCGGGCGCTGTCGAATATCTCTCCAAGCCGCTGCTGATTGATGATCTGCTTACCGCGGTGCGCAAAGTTCAAGCCAGCCGCCAGCCCGCCGATGAGACCACAGCGGGCGTGGATGAAGGGCCGGAAACATCCATCATCGGACGCACGCCGAAAATGCTGGAGGTCTATCGCGCTGTGGCCCGAGTGGCTCCCACAGACGTCAGCGTGCTGATCCTGGGCTCCAGTGGCACCGGCAAGGAACTGGTGGCGCGCGCGATTCACGATCACTCCAGCCGCGCGAAGATGCCATTCGTTCCCATTAACTGCGGCGCGCTTCCCGAAAATATTCTGGAGAGTGAGCTCTTCGGCAACGAGAAAGGCGCGTTCACAGGCGCTGATTCCACGCGTCCCGGCCTGTTTGAAGCCGCGCATGGCGGCACGCTTTTTCTTGACGAGATTTCGGAAACCAGGCCAAGCTTCCAGGTAAATCTGCTGCGCGCGGTACAGGAGCAGCAGATACGTCGCGTGGGTTCACACAAGTACATCCCGGTGAACGTCCGGATTCTGGCCGCCAGCAATCGCGACCTGACTAAAATGATGGCGGCAGGCCAGTTCCGTGAAGATTTGTATTACCGCCTCAGCGTTGTCGAAATCAAGTTGCCCACCCTGGAAGAGCGCCGGGAAGATATTCCCCTGCTGGTGCAGCATTTCCTTAAGCGATCGAATTTGAAGAACAAACGCAACGTGAAGATCACGGATGAGGCTGTGCGCGTTCTCTCCGGTGCTTCCTGGCCCGGGAACGTGCGCGAACTTGAAAACCTGGTGGAGCGCCTGGCGATCTTCTGCACCTCCGGAGAGGTTGGCATTGCCGATGTGGAGCATGAGCGCCGCTCGTCGCCCGTTAACGGCGCGGCTGCGCCTGCGCAACCGGAACCGGCCAACAGCCTCGAGGACATGGAACGCCAGCACATCATCCGCGTGCTCCAGGAAAACGCCGGCAATAAATCGAAAGCCGCCCGCGCTCTGGGCATCGAACGAAAGACCCTGTACCAGAAGGCGCGGCGTTTGGGCATCGATTTGCAGGTACAACCCTTGAAGCAGTGATTCGCCGCTATGCCATGGTTCAGCAAAACCCGGAATCCTGAGTCGATGCCCCTGCGTCGCTGGCTGCGACTGAACGTGTTTCTGCTCGCTCTGGTTCTGGCCCTGAGCATGACTTCGCCGGTTACCACGCTCAACCTCAAGCTGAGCGATCTCTATTTTCGTATGCGCCCCGCCCAGCCGGTGTCATCGAGTGTGGCGCTCGTGCTGATTGACGATGCCACGCTCGGCCGCTTTGGCCGCTGGCCCTGGCCCCGGCATGAATTGGCGCAGCTCATTCGCGCAGTCAATTCGAAGCACCCTGCAGCCATCGGCCTAGATATCCTGCTGCCCGAACGTGAGGACCCGCGCGATGATGATGATCTGGCGGCGGCGATTGCTGCCGCGCCGAATGTGGTGCTGGCCACCAAGATTTCCGGTTCGCCGCAAAGCAAGCTCTGGAGCGATCCCCGACCGCTGTTTGCACGCGCCGCAAAAGGCGTCGGCCATGTACAGGCTATCGTGGACGATGACGGGCTTTGCCGCAGCATACCTGAGGAAGAACCGAGCGTTGATGGTCCGCGTCCGGCGTTTGCCTTGAAACTGGCCGAGCTGATCAACCCGCGGCTTAAGGCAATGGAACCGCCGAGGGCCTCTGGATCTGGCGTCGAACGGGCCGACCTCCGGCAGTTGATTGTCAATTACCGGCAGCAGATCGAACCGGGCCGTCCGCTGCCGTTTTCTACCGTCACTGCGGGCGACCTGCTCTCAGGCAAGGCAGAGCCGCAACTGAAGGGCAAAGCGGTGCTGATCGGGTTCGGCGCGGTGGATATGAGCGACCGCATGTTCACTCCGGTCACCGGCCAGATGCCCATGCCCGGCGTGGAGGTGAATGCCAACGCGCTGCAGATGCTGCTTGACGGAACAGTCCCACAACGCCCAGGGCTGGTGTGGCAATTCCTGCTTTTGGGCGGAACCGGAGCTCTGGCGTTGTGGCTGGTGGTCCGCTACCCCGGAGTGTTTGGGTTGGCGTTGCTGGCCGCCGCGCTCGTGGCGGGATACTTTGCTTCGTATCTTATCTTCGTGCACTGGCACCAGATCCTCTTCTATGGGCCGTTATTGCTGGCGGGGGTTTTTGCCGCTCCCATCGCTCAACTCGAAAACCTGTTGCTCGTAAACCGGGAAATTACCGCCCGATTGCAGCACCTTCGGCAGACGATCCGACCTGACGTGCTTGAAGATAAGCGCGCCATCGAAGCGGCCGGATCACGCAAATCCACGCGCCTGCACTGGAAACTTGCGGCTTTGAGCGAACTGCAAGCGGAGCTCTCCTCCCTGTATAGCTTCCACCAGACACTGCTGGAGAGCATGCGTGAAGGCCTGGCCGTGTACGGAGCAGACGGAAGGCTCAGGTTCGGCAATCCGACCTGGAAGAAGTTCTGCGAAAAGCAATCCGCTTCGCCTGAGAATCTCTCCGCGCTCGCGCAACTAAACTCCGCCTGGCCGGAATTGGCCGCCGTGGCCCAGGCGGGCGGCTCGTGGGTGGAAACCGAACTGCCTCTGGCAGAGGAGCTGTGGCATCTCTATGCCGTGCCGTTGCCGTGGACTTCGTTCGCCCAGGATGGCGCGGTGATGCTGATTGCGGAAGATATTACCGCGCGCAGGCAGCGCGACCAGGCACGGTCAGAAGCTTTGAGTTTTGTCACGCACGAGTTGCGCACGCCGCTGATCGCTATTCAGGGCTTCTCTGAGCTGCTGATGCGCTATCCCAACTCACCTGGCAGCAGCGAGGCGCCCGCCACAATTTTCCGCGAGACCAATCGTCTTGTCGCCATGATCAACACCTACCTCGAAGTGCTGCGGCTGGATGCCGGCGCGCGGCCCTTGCGCATGACTCGCGCCAGCGTGCGTTCGATGGCGCAGCACGTGGAACAAGTCGTCCGTCCGCTCGCCGCGGCGGCGCACATCAAGGTGGCTGTGCAAATCGACTGCCCGGATGGGGAGGAGCATGTTACCTGTGATGAAACGCTGATCTCCGGCGCGCTGCTCAACCTGGTCAGCAATGCCATCAAGTATGGCGTGAAGGATTCGCAGGTGACCGTGACCGTAGCTGCACGCGACAGTGAAGTGGAATTTTGCGTTCACAACAGCGGCCCGGCGATTCCAGCTTCCGATCTCAAACAGATTTTTGAAAGGTTCTACCGCCCCTCGCGCAGCGAATCGATCCCCGGCTGGGGTTTGGGGCTCAGCTTTGTGCGCCGTATCTGCCAGCAGCACGGCGGGCGGGTGGAAGTACGCAGTGATGAAAACTCGGGTACCTCGTTTACGTTTATGCTGCCGCGAGGCGTCCCGGAAGTCAGTGAGGTAGCTCGATGAAAACCAAGTTCACTCTAACCATGTTGTGGATCCTGCTCTGCACTCTGCTCTCCGCGGCCCAGGAACCACAAAACGCGCCCATGACGGCTCCGTTTGCCGGAGCGACGATCTCCGATTTCAAAGGCAATTTGTCCATCCAACTGCCGGGCCACGGTCTCGCCACGCCGAGCCGCGGACTGGTATTGCCGGCGGAGACACTGATCTCAACTGAGGACAGCGGGCGCATGCTGCTGCACCTTTCCGACGGCAGCGATCTGCTGGTCCGCTCCAATACGCGCCTGATACTGAAGGCCCCTGAACCGGGGGCGTGGCGCTACCTGCAGCTTCTCATCGGGCACGTCCGCGCGGAGATCAAGAAGCGGCTCGGAGGCGCGCCTGGATTCCAGATCGGCACGCCGAGCGCGGTGATTTCCGTTCGCGGCACCGTTTTCGACGTGGAAGTGAATCGTACCGGCATCACCGAGGTGGATGTGCATGAGGGCGTGGTGCAGCTTGACTCCACCAAGGGCCTGGGCGAGTCGGTGCTGATTCGCGCCGGATATTCCAGCCGCGTCAGCTTTGAGTCCGGTCCGGAGACACCGCGGAGAACTGAGGATATGCGCCCTGAGCTTGAGCGTCCCGGATTTGAGCACAAGCACGGCGGCAGAGATGACGATGACGATCCAGTCAAGCGTCTGCGTGCCTCCAGTGGCGATGACCATCATGACGGTGCTGACTCGCATGATTCCGGAGGTGACAGCGACAGAACCGCAGACAGCGGTGATAGTGGCACGAGCGGCGGCGATTCATCCAGCGCCTCCGGTTCCGACAGCCATGACTCCGGCAGCTCAGGCGATAGTGGCGGCCACGACAGTCGTCATCCGCCAGAGTGGTAGAGTTTGCTCCAAGGCCGTGTGGCACAGGCAGCGTCCCTGCCTGTGCCCTTTTGTTTTCCAATGCAAACCAGCTCGAAAAAATGGAGATAAGAAACTTCAGTTGATGGGAGCCCGGGCTCGCCTATCCTCAGCGTGAAGCCACTGCATGGATTTTTGGAAATAGGCACGAACGTTGGCGGAAAGGTGCACTGCCCAGCGAGGCCGTGGCTCGTTGCGTTCATGCGCGAAGCGTGCAAGCGCATATCCATAAACCTGTTCCGGCAGATATCCCAGCCGCTGCATTGACCATCCCTGGTTACGCTCATCTTGCCATTGTTGAAATCGCGCCGCGCAATTGGCATTGAAGATTCCGAATCCCAGAAAAACAGTCAGCAGATCCGTCAGAGGTTCCATATCTTTTGCGCTCGCCTCCAGCAGGCCGCCACCCAGCAGGATCACGTGGCCCAGCTCATGAGCAAGGGTCGCGACAACCGCCAACGGATCATTCATCTGTGATTGCCTCAGCGCCACCACCATCTTGTCATTTTCTTTGTCTGCATGGACGTAAAGACCCGCGCAGCCAGCACCGTTGCCCTTCCAATACGGCAGGAATTCACTGAGTTCTTCCGCACCGTCACTAAACACTTCGAACTCGATCCTGCTGCGGTCCACCTTCATGTGGTTGCACACGCGGCAGAACATTCTTTCGGCTGCTTCAACAGTCTTGTCGTACGGGTCGGGAAAGTGTTCTTCATTCGGCAACACCACTTTTGCCTGAAGCATTCGATGGCGGCCCAGCATCCTTGAAAGCCGATCAAAGCCGCTGTCAGTCCACTGCCGGTCTGCTTCTGAAATTGGGAGTTTTGGACGCAACCCAAACATAAACGGAAGCTGGATTATAGCCAGAACGGAGCCGGCTTCAATGCGCTTAAACCTGTATCTCCTACTGTATCCATCCGCCACACATCTGTTCCCTAACGACTCAGCCTTATCCGCATCAGGTGAGCTTAAGTGGCTGTAAATAAACTGCTTACGTACACAGCGCCTTTGGAATGGCGCCTGCTTTATACCCCAGCGTAGCGGTCCAACGAGAGCAATGCCCGCGATTTGGCAAAGCCGGACCTGCGGGAGGTGCGGAAATGAAATGCACTCTGAACATTCCGAACAAAACGAGTTTTCTGCCGTTGCGTGATGCGGTCCTGTGCAAGGACTGCGAGTTCATCTCGGCCGATTCCGGCGAAGTCTGCTCGGTATGTGGCAGCCGCAGCCTGTTCCGCCTGGCTGACCTGGTCAGAGGCAATGCGGAGCCAGCTTCCGTTTCTGCGCGCGACGTATTCCAGTTTTTCCGCTTGCGTCTTGGCAGAGAGATTTCCTGAGCACGAGGAACACCTCGGCTCGCATGAAAGACACTTTGAAGGGGGACAGAATGTTTACAGTTTCGAACGATAAAACAGGACTTAAGCCGCACACCAACGCGTTCTTTGGCGCGATCATCTTTGTGGCGTTGGCGTGTCTGCTGGTGACCACGGGTTGCGGCGGCGGCAACAACATATCAACGGCCAATACCGCCGGCACCGTCGTCAATTTCGGTGACGCGCCCAACGATCAAATCATCGCTTTTGAATTGACCATCAATGCCGTGACTCTGAACGGCGGCAGCAACCCCAGCGTACTGCCTAAGCCGACGGAAATCGAACTGACGCACGATTTAGCGACCTTCGAGCCGCTGTCGCTGGCCACGATTCCGAACGGCACCTACACGGGGGCATCACTGACCGTTTCCAATCCCGAAATCGTGATCGTTGATCCGACCACGAAAGCTGTCACCAAGCTGACTGCAACACTCTCATCTTCAACGGTGAATGTGACTTTCAATCCGTCCGTCACCATCGGCTCGGGTACATCCGTGATCAACTTTGATATGGATCTGGCGTCGTCCGTCACCATCAGCGGCACGAGCGCCACCGTGACGCCGACATTCAACGTGACCACGTCCACAGTTCCGGCCGGCGAGGCGGGTGAAGACGATCACAACGGCGAAATGGAAGATCTGCGCGGCACCATCACCAATGTGGCCTCGCCCAAGTTCACCATTCAGCCATCGCAAACCGCCCAGGCTGTGACAATTACCACGGATGCCAATACTCAGTACGAAGACGGAATCAGCAGCTTCAGCAATCTGGCTACTGGAATGATCGTTTCCGTTGATGCGGCAACCCAGCCCGATGGTTCGATCCTGGCCAAAAAGGTGGAATCTGAAACTGAGACCGCCAGTGGCGAAGATGCAGAAGGCCTGATCACGGCCGAGACCTGCGCAGTAGCCACGGCCTGCCCGAGCGCTGCCAACGCAGCGACATCCATCACCATTACAACCCAGCAGGTCTCTGCGACCTCTGCGACCAATGCTCCCGCAACCGCAACGAGCGTCAACGTTCCCATCACGTCCAACACGCAGTTCAAGGTCCACAGCAACATGAATGGATCCTTCCCGGCATTCGATGCCACAACCATCGGCCTGGCGCAGCGCGTGGAAGTGGACAGCGAGAACGAAGCCACGGATACCAGCACGTCTGTCACCGCCAGCAAGATCAAGCTGCTGGAACAGGGATTTACCGGTACGGTGGCGAGCCTCAGTGGCAGCAACTTCACCCTGCAGTTGGACGCCAGTTCTGCGTTCGCGTCCCTGACAGGCCAGACTACGATCGCGGTTCAGGCCGGCAACGCCCGTAATGAAGGCGTGAGCCTGGCCAACAACGCGACCATCCGCATCCGCGGCCTGCTGTTCTTTGACGGCACGTCGTATACGCTGATTGCGTCGCGCGTAGCGCCGTAACAGATTGCGTTGCCCTAAAACGCAGGCTCTTCATTTACGCGCGTTGAGCCCCGCAGCTCACGCGCGTGACTGAAAGCCAAATTGCTCGTGTCGTCGGCTTTCGGCGCGGGCGCTCCTGGAAGGCGTCTGCCAATCCGCGCGGGGTTGGCGGACGCCATTTTTCTTCACAGGCTTTCCCGCTCAATCCGATCCAAACGATTGTGACCTCTGCGGAGGCACAATCAGAACCTTCCCAGCCGTCATATCCGCGGAGTATTGCGCAATTCCATCCGCCGTCCTCTCCAGCGGCAGCCGCGCACGCACTTCACTTTTCAAATCGCTTGCCAGCAGATCCTGCACGTGTCCGGCTACGCGCAGTTGCGACAACAGGTTTTTCTTCTGCAGCCAGGCGCTCAGCCAGAATCCTTCCAGGTGTTTTTCCTCGAAGATGAGTGACGCCGGGTCGGTCTGCGCAGGCTCGAGTGAAAGCGCGCCGTAGATCAGCAGCCGACTCCCCGGTGGCTGCGCGCGCAAAACCCGTGCGGTCATCTCGCCTGCCACCGCGTCAAACCCAATGCTCGCACGCAACCTATGGCAGATCTCCTGCAGGCGCGCATCGAAATCAGGGTCGCTGCTGTTCAGAATATTTTCGCCGCCTGGTTCCTGCAGAAGCTGTACCTGCTGCGAACGGCGGACGATATTGATCACCGGCAGTCCAAACCGGCGGCCCAGGCGAATGATCATGCGGCCGAGTGCACTGGCCGCAGCCGTTTGCACCACGGCGGGGTGCGACCCACGTCGCGCAATGTCCATCAGAGCCCATGCCGTCATGGGATTCACCAGCATCATGGCCGCCTGCTCCAGGTCCACATTGCGACGCAGCGGAATGCACATCTTCGCCGAGGTCACCACGTATTCCGCCCACATTCCGCCTGTGACCTTTGCATCCACGGCGGCACATGCCACGCGACGTCCCTTGAGCATCCTTGCCATCAAACCGGCGCCTGTCGCCACTACCGTTCCGCTGCCTTCAAAACCGGGAGTCGCCGGCAGTGGCTTCTTGAAACCGTAAAGTCCGCGCACGAACATCAGATCTGAGGGGTTCACGGGCGAGGCATGCACCCGCACCAGGACTTCGCCCGGGCCGGGTCGCGGAACCGGCACCCGAGCAAGGTGAATGCTCGCGGGAAGGCCGTTATAATCGCTAAGCTGCACTGCCTGCATGGAGGCGGGAATTTCACTCATAGGCCAGCGATGGTATCATGCGGCCCTTCTCCGCGCGGTTTTGCCGTTCTCGGCAAGACTGGTAAAATGACTGCAGTTCACTCCTTCGCGCGTGGGGCTATAGCTCAGCTGGGAGAGCGCATCGTTCGCAACGATGAGGTCGTCGGTTCGATCCCGACTAGCTCCACCATGTACATCCCTTTTGTTTCTGCCACGTACAGCCTGCCAATTTTTGCTTGTACCAATTTGTGCCTTGGAGTCAGATGCGCGAAATGAACTGCGCGGGCGATAGAGAGGCAATCAGACCTTAGGTTAAGTGTCCCGAGGTAAGCAGGAATCAATCCCACAGCTCTGCTTTCGGGGCAAACCCGGGTCCATGTTTGGTATCAGACTTAGGCAGAGGTTTCCGAACAGTGTGACGACTCACCCGATCCGCGATGTATCGGATGTTCCGAAGGATGGCGGAAAAGAGAGACGTACTGAGGCGCTCGCAAACGAAGGCAGGCTGGCGGCGTCCCTTGCTCACGAGATCAACAACCCTCTGGAATCACTCCTGAACCTTCTTTATCTGATGGAAACCGAGGCGACTCTGACGGAAAAGGGCCGGCATTACCTGGAGATGGCCGAAGCAGAAGTTCGGCAGGTTTCCCAAATAGCACATGCGGTGCTGCAAGACTCCAGGCAGTCGGCGGTTCTGATAAGGACGAACGTGCCGCAATTGCTGGCGGGAGTAATCGACTTCTATCACTCGCGCCTGGAAGCAAAGGGCATTTCAGTAAATACCCGCTTTCGGGATAACGGGGATCTTGGCGTCTACGCGGATTCCTTGCGGCAACTATTTTCCAATCTCGTGCTGAACGCCGCCGATGCCATGCCCGACGGCGGAAGAATTTTAGCGAGAGTGCACGAAGCCCAGGAATGGAATGGAGAGCACAGACATGGGCTTCGCGTGACTATTGCGGACAACGGTAGAGGGATACCGGCGGATAAGCTGCCCATGATTCTGGAGCCTTTCTTCACCACCAAGGGAGACCGCGGCATTGGTCTGGGACTTGCGCTGGTAAAAGACGTAGTACAGCGGCACCGAGGAGCTCTCCGCATCCGGAGCAGCACAAGATACGGCCACAGCGGCAGCGTGTTTTCCATATTCTTCCCAGCATAGCTCGCTGTAGCGGGTCGGTGTCGGCGGGTGAGCAGTTTTATACAGCAGGCCCGGGCTCTCTCATGCCACACTGAATGATCGCGAGAAGCGGAGCCAAAGGAGAGAACAAGTATGTCTGAGCGAAATGGCGATCGATCAAGGTTCGGACGCAGGCGCAAGCAGAAGCTCCTAAAGCGAAAACGCAATCGCGCGTTGCGAGAACGAGCAGGACTCAGCGCTCCAGCAACGAAACCTGCAGCGAAGATATGAAGCCCAGCCGTGGATCAGCCCGGATTTAAAGCTTCAAAGCTTCTCGGATCTTCTGAACCAGTTCTTCGAGAGTATAAGGCTTGTCAAGAAGGCCCTCATTTGCGCGCCCATCACGCCCGCTTCCGCAAAAACGTCATGGGCGTAGCCCGAGACATAGAGGACCTTCTATCGGGACGAAGCGGCTTGAGCTTGTTTGCCATTTCACGACCGTTCAATGCACTTCCAGGACGACATCGCCGGTTCGCGCCGGCGGTTCCTTTATTTTCAACAGTGCTGACCTCGTAGAGAAAGCTTCTCCAGCAGTGGGAGCGATCGGCGTCGCAGTCGAAGCCAATCTTCCCAGTGGTTCATTGTCTTTGTGGGCATTGGTTTCTCGTGAGGTTTCACGATGCTGGACCTGGGTGCACGCTACTCTGCTCGCTCCCGCCTTTCGCTAGGCCGCAGAGACGACAAGAATGTCCGCAACTTCATCCGTGCCTTATGGAGCTGCGACTTGCTGTTGCCGATTGAGCATCCCAGCATTTCCGCAATTTCGTTGTGTTCGTATCCTTCGACGTCATGCAGAACAAAAATCATGCGGTATCCCGGTGGGAGCTCCGTGATGGCGCGATCGAGGGTGAGTCGATCGACTGAACCCACAAGGGAAATATCAGGCGCGCCGAATTCCCTCTGCGGCCCATCGTCGTGTTGCGGCTCTAAGCTTTCTTCCAGTGAGGTCTCGGCAATTCCTTTCCGGCGGAAGCGCATCAGCACAACGTTTACCGCCAGTCGGTGCAGCCAGGTTGAGAACGCAGACTCGAATCGGAAGGACGCGATTTTGCGGTAGAGCTGCAGAAAGGTTTCTTGTACGTAGTCTTCTGCCTCTGGGTAGTTCTTACTCATGCGTAAACACAGTGAAAACACGCGGCGCTTATGCTGTGCATACAGCGCTTCAAAGCAGTCAACATCGCCTTCCTGCGCCTTTGCGATTACTTCAACTTCTGTCATGCCGTTGAAAGTGACGGCTGGTTTCCGGCGTAACACCTGGTGTGAGGAGCGAATTGCTTTCGGTTGGGACGGTACTGAAGAAAATCTCTGAAGCGCCAGCGTTTGCGACAAAATGTCTCTTTTCTGCAGCGAGAATGTCGATGTTAGTGGGATGCCTTCGATGTAAGGGAGGTTGTGCTCACAGCCGAAGGCACTCCGGACCCAACCAAGTCAAAGCGAACTGGACAACAAAAGAATCGAATTGCGCGCTGTTGCTACTCACTGGCGGCCAGGGGCTTGGCGCGTTCTCGCGCTATCTTCGTTTCGGGCATCGAGAACGATGTAGTTACCGTCGCGCAACCGCAAAACATAGAGTGACATTGGGCCTCCAGCAAAGGGCGTCTGTGCAAGATCCCCTGTACTGATTGCACCGGGCTTGTGGAGCATGTGCCGTAAAAGCCACCAACTCCACTGAGACAAATTGTTTTCTCTCGCTAGCGATCTGCTGATTGGTGCTATGACGCGTAAAATGATGCGTTGTCCAACAAACGCGGCAGGCAGGCAGCATGTCGCAAGAGGCACTCGTCTTCGTGGCTAACAATTTGAATCAACACGCGAACCGAAAACTCACGGATTCTCGATCAGGAGAAGTTGCGGAGCCCGAGGTGAACACGTCACCAGAGACAGCGGACAGCGGTGCAATTCCGCTGCCGCCCAAAAGAAGGCTTCGGCGCAACTTTCTTTTTTTGATTTTTATTGGAATCGCGCTGTATTTTCTGTTGCCGAGGCTCGCAGCAATGGAACAATCCATTGCCGTTCTGGCGCGGCTGAACATTTCGTTCGTCATGCTAGCCGTGGCTGCCCAGGTGGTGAGCTATGTGGGCAGCGGATATCTGCTGCAATCGGTCGTACGAAGCTTAACCCAGCCTGTATCAGTGTTTCGTGGAGCACTGGTGACTTTGGCGGCCAACAGCGTAGGCACCCTCGGAGGCGGCGCCCTGGGAACCGCCGGCACAACCTATCTGTGGTTGCGACGTCATGGTATCAATCGTGGGGCGGCAGGTCTGGGAGGTTGGATTCCGATCTTTGTAAACCTTGCCGCGCTCGCTGCTGTGTCACTGGGCGGGCTCATGGTGTTGATCCACCTTAAGAAATCATCCACTATCCTGGCGCTCGGCCTTAGCCTCGTGATGCTGGTTCTGCTGGTTGGATTGGGGGCGCTCGGTTGGTTGTTGATCCACCGCGGCCGGCTGCACAGCTGGGCCACCTCAACGGCGAGATTCGCAGCGAGGTTACTGCGCAAACGGGTTGAACCGGTAAAGATCGAAATTGCTGTAGCGCACTTGCTGGAAGGATGGGACGCCCTGGTCCAGGGAGGATGGCGGGGAGCGGCATTGGGAGCCGTCGTTAACATCGGCGGTGACATGCTCACACTCAGCTTTCTTTTCCTGGCGGCGGGGAACCGCATGAATGCCGCTTTGCTGCTGGCCGGGTATGGTGTGCCACAACTCGTTGGCAAGCTCACAGTGATTCTCGGAGGCGCCGGAGTGGTGGAAACTGCCATGGTTGCCCTGTACGTCCTGCTCGGCGTGCCCAAACCAACCGCGATTGTGGCGGTGCTGGGATATCGGCTGTTCTCTTTCTGGTTGCCGACGGTTATTGGGATTGCGTTAGTGCCGGTGCTTGGTACACGGGGGGAGCAGACACGGGCACGAGAAACGACTGGTGCATGATGGTGCTCCTTTTCTCCCAAAAAACGGACGCAGGAAGCATAGAATGATTGCATGGCAAAGATTGAGTTTACGGCTCAAGAAACCGCAAATGGCAGAAAATTCATTTGCGGACGCTGCTCCGGAGAGGTAGTTAAGCTGGCGGAAAAGCAATACGCACGCCAACGTCCTTACGTGATGGAGTGTAAGAGATGCGGTCTCGTATCCGGCAGCTGGGACACGGATGATGAACGGACCCGGTTTCTCAGTGAGATGCCGGTCTTGAATTAGAAGGCGCCGTCTGCGATCCCCCAGGTGCTTTGCCCATCAGCATTTAGTAACCAGTCTCTGACACCGATGAGAATGACCACTGATCAATTCTGAACAGACGGGATCACACTGCAAGCTGGATAATTATACAGGGGGATTCGACAATTGTAACTCCTATCTCAAGTCGACCTATATGGATTTGACCAGCAACACATCAGATTCACTCCGTGACGCTCAGATTTCTGCAGCGTTTAGCTCACTGCAGGACGCGATGACCGATTATATTGAAGACCTGAACAGACGGCTCAATGCCGGACTCGCTGTTCGTCGAACCCAGACAACGTTTGAAGTTCATGAACTCGAACAAGCGGAAGCAGTTGTGAGTGTTAGCCTGACGGATAAGAATATCCAGTACAGCAACATCGTCAAGCGCAACCGTCAAGTGCAGTCGGGCACGATTGATGTTCGCGTCGGCCTCGATCGGTCTCCTGCTCTCATGTTTCAGGACTTCCCGCATCCCGATGTTCAGGTGAGCTATAGAGACGCGTCGAAGCGATTGATTGATTCAAGCTTCTGAGATTTCCCAGGATCTCGGCTCGACCCTCTTTCAGCCCTTTGTGTGGGATCGTTTCAATTTAGCCCTATGCCGCATGCGCTTTGCCTTCTTCTTGGCCCTTCGAGCGTCCGCGAATCTGTCAACGGTGGTTTTCTTTTCACGGGCTGCCTGGCCTTGCGGGATTACCTTCGCGTCCAAAGGATCCGTTGGGGTGCTGTTCATAATCTTTTCTCCTTGAAGTGTTACCAAGAAATGCGGTGCCTGATTCGGCTCTTTGGCCGGTTTGTTGCTCGGTGTTCAATGTCTGCTCACAAAACGTCTGAGGCAGCCTACGCCCATTTCTTTTTCAATTCCGCAGTTGAAGACTCCGCGCCGGGGCAATGGTGCGCTGATTCGGCGATTTTCAGATACTTCTTACCCTGACTAGCGGCAACCAGCGAACCGCAAGTCTTACAGCGGGACTCCAGAACAGTCGGGTTCACTGAATTCACGATATGTATGAATAGCTCGAGTTGGGCTAAGTTCATATCGGCCAATGTCCTCGTGCATGCAGTTCGGCATGGTTCGCGAAAAATAACCATGCAGCCCCGCCCCCAAGGAAGATCACCACTGCGGCCGCTAGCGAAAGTGCCTTTCCGGTTAAATGGATTGTGAAAACCAATGGAGCCAGCACAACAGCGGATCGCCCAATCGTAAATTTATTGGTCCCGCAGTGGCTTCCCACAGTGCAGGCAATGTGCTTCAGACCGCGCCGTAATTGAGCCACAGGATGGGCAGATGGTTTGCGACCCGTAACCTGCCACATGCGGTTGGGCCATCCGTATCCTGTAAAGCCGAAAAAGCGCGACCATCGAGATTAGAGAGACAAAAACAACAAAACAGAGATTGATTGTGTTCATGAAACAGCACCTTCCTGAGTGCGGACGGGTCACAAGTACCCGGCTTCGCCGGGTGAGTCCGTGATGAACCTCGTTTCCATTAGCTGCGCAGGAGACCGGCGCAAGGGTGGAGCAATCCAGAGAGGCGACGGAGAGATGCGAACTACATCTTCAAGACTAGTCCCTTTGATGCGCGAAAGCAATGGTATTCGCGCAAATCTGGAAAACACAGCCTTAGAGCAATAGTGCACAGTCTTCTTTCACTGCAGAATGTCATAGTGGCAATAGATTTTACTTGAACAGCTGCCGCAGAAGGAGCATCCAGCGGGTGGTTGGTGATTTGGACAGTATTCATGCTTTTCATGTTTCGTCTGGATGCTGGCTCTCGTTTTTGAGTTTCGCCAGGGCGGCAGGAATTGAGTGCGACGGGACAAACTCCCGGCAGAGCTGTCACGGAACGCAGATCGTCCTGATACACCAAAATTCACAACGGAGTCTCAGCCGTGAATACACAACCTAATCCCAAGAGTAAAGAGCTTGAGCATGCGGAGGATCTTGAACGGATGTCGCGGATCTTAAAGCGGCGCTCCGAAGAAGATAGGGCTTCAAGGAAGAAGGTGGAATGTGCGGCCACGCATTCTGCAGAAAACCCAGGAGAGACGACAGCAACATTGCCCGATGTGGAAATCCCAAAGAGGTGAGTCCAGGGAGAGTGATTGCGCCGCCGAGCGCGAATCTGTGTTTCGACGATTGCAGTCAAACGTAATACTGCTACGGCGAAGCGATCATCGCTCAATCGTGTAGTACAACATTCAGAAGCGAACTGTGGACGCTCAGTTTACCGTTGTATTCGATAAAGCCCAGTTTGCGGAACCGATTCATGAAGAAGCTGACGCGGGAGCGGGTGGTCCCAATCATCTCCGCGAGAGTTTCCTGGCTGATCTTGGGAATCACTGTCTCTGGCGCCCCATCTTTGCCGAATTGGGCGAGCAACAAAAGTGCGCGTGCCAGGCGTTTCTCGCTGGAATTGAAGAGATGATCAATCAGGTCTTCCTGGAAACGAATGTTACGGGTCAGCAGGTAGGAAACGAAAACCTCAGAAAATTCTTTTTGATCGTGAAGCACCCGAACCATTTCCTTCCGCTCAATCCTGAGCACCCTGCACGAGGTGAGAGCTGACGCGGTCGCCATACGTTGCGGCTGAATTGCGGCGATACATTCTTCTCCCACGAAGTCTCCCGCGCCAAGCAGCGCGATGGTTGCTTCCTTGCCACGCTTGGAGTTTACCCTGAGCTTGACCCTTCCCTTTTGAATATAGAAGATGGTAGTGGCATCGTCCCCCTGGGAAAAAAGCGTCTGGTGTTTTTCAAAATCCATAATCTTCCGCCCCAGGCCGTTCCTTGCCAGGAACACCTCGGGCTCAAAAACCGGCTTTTTACCGCGTCGTTGAGGAACTGTTTTCACTCTTTCTCTATGCTACTCCTTTCTGATCGCTCCATGCTCTTGGGAATCCGGACATCGGGCAAGTTTTACTTCCATAAGCGTGGCGAGATGCGGTGCTTTACGTCCTGCAAGAGTGGGCCGCAAGGTGTATAATGAAGTTTCCCGTTAAGCATGATTCATCGGGGTTAGCGAGCCGGTCCAGCCTAATCAGCGACAGCCTACCTCACAACAACCAGTCAATCTTTCTCAGCAGGAAATCTAACAACGAACAAAGGAATACGCAAAATGGAAAAAGGAACCGTGAAGTGGTTCAACGATGCAAAAGGATTTGGATTCATCAGCCGGGACAGTGGCGAAGGAGATGTGTTTGTACATTTCTCTGCAATCCAGTCCGGCGGATACCGCAGCTTGCCGGAAGGCCAGGCGGTGGAATTCACTGCTGTTAAAGGCGCCAAAGGCTGGCAGGCCGAGAACGTCAGAGTACTCTAAGCCCACCTCTTGCCCCGAGTGCATGCAAGCCCTCGGGGCAGTATTTACCTCATCCGCCTTTTCGTAGCACCCGTCGACAGAAGCCAGCTGCACGTACGCTCGCATGGCATGCCCGCCCGATCACTGATCGCCACCTTGCAGTGCCCCAGGAGCCCCGACGGAGGCTTCAACCAACCCTGCTTCCCCCTTCTCGTCTGAGCCTCAGCCCGATAGTGCAAGTCTCACCAGATCGCAGCGAGTCGAGGTACGTGTAGGCGAAGAAATATCTTCCTGCAAAGCGGGCTTTCCCGGCACACCGTTTGCAAGCCCGATACAATCAAGACAACGGACATATCGCACCGGATGAGGGGTGTGTGGAGGCTTAATGTCACTCTACGTTTTACGTTTGCGCGACGGTAACTGCATTGTGGTAGATGCTCCGAATGAGGAGAAAGCCAGGGAACGGGCCAAGCCGCTGGCTGCCAGCGAAATAGCAACCGCGCGCAAGTTGGAGTCGTTTGTCGCTCAGTTTTCTTTGACGGACGAGGGGGAATTGACCGCCATTCTGCTCGAAAAGAACACTGTCAAGGAACTGCATGAGCATGAGTACCCGATGCTGAACGCCGCTCATGCCCAATCGTATATGGATTTCAATGCCTCCGAAACGGACAGCAAGACGGACGAGGTTCTGTTCAATCATGATGCCAGCGCGTATGCACAGGAGTGGGACAGGCGCGATGAGCAGATCATCCACTATGCAGTGGAGCAGGAACGCCTGCGCTTTGCCAATTAGTCCGACTGCGACGAGCGCCGGGTTTGTGGAATGGCATCAGATTGCTCGCCTGGTTATCCGCGAGCCCAATCACTATATTCTTGCTCCGACCTTCTTTGGACCCGTCTGCCTAGCACGGGCCCGCTCTGAAGGTGGAAGCTATAAGCGCTGATTTTTACATAAGGTACACCCAGAAAATGTGCGATACTCAACTGCGCAATTTCCATGCAGTTGAAATCGCTCTTGCGACCCAGCGCTAGAACCCGCCTCATTGCTCGCCCGACCGCCCATCGACCAGATCCCACCTGCGTGACCTTCAGTTCTCCCGCAATGAAGAACAGATGGAGACCGGCCTCACGCAGCTTCTGCCCGGCAATCCAACTGTTCATACCCAGCATGGTCCGCCAGGTCCTGGAATAACTTTGGCTTTCGATATCAGCGCGGTCTGGCAGGAGAAAGCCTTCACGGATCATCATTGCGCCACTCTGGAGATCAGGAGACAACATTTCGCGCCATCCTTTCAGCAAGTGGAGTATAAACAAGCTCCAAGCGTTCATAGGCTCCGCTCATGTACTCCTGAGCTTTTTGCAATTGGTGCTTCGTTGGGAAGCGAACAACAATCAAGTTGACCCGGGTGTCTCCTGATAACGAGCCAGTGAATCCTTTGCGAGCCCGCATGGTTGCACCCAAAATCTCTGCCAGCATGTTTGAGTGAAACCCGTTGCTGAATGTCAGCCCAATCGGTGGGGCGCTCTTGAACCCGGACGAAATCCAATACTCGCAGATCAACGTCCAGCCTCCTTGCGCGCTAGCCAGCCAGATCTTCACATATTGCAGAGACGGTTCCGGAGCAGCACCGTATTCAACGTGGACCAAGCCGCCGGGCGAGCTTTTCAGCAGTTCGTTCCAGCTCAGCATCACTGCGCTTTCCAGCAAATCGCCGATCTGGACTTGGGGTGGTATTACCTGAGTTGTAGTCATGACTTCCTCCCTTGCGTGAGCAACATTGCTCTGCGCGGTAGACACTCGACGAACCTCCTCTCAGGGACTCAATCGAGGGATCTCAACGTTGTCCCAGGTTGCGAAAGCAGTGTGAGGCCGGGAGGGTATCATCGTGAGTCCTCCCTGAAGCGCGAAACTAAGATGAAGACAGCTCAGATGGTCTGACTTAGTCTCAGAGGACCTGAAAAGTGAGGAGGAATACTCGCTCTGACGGTGACGCTACGCTCATATGGCGCAGGAGTCAAGCACGTTCAAGATCCCGAAAGGGGACATTGCTGACTACCACAGCCTCTGCTTTATACTCCGTGCACGTGCAGAGAGGTGCACAAAAGATACTCCTATAAAGGTTTTGTGGACCGCCTCTGTGATTTCCAGGCAGTTGAATTTCACTGTTTTGTTTCGTTGTACCAGTTTCTGAAACGCCTTGATTAGCGTGGCCGGGTCACCAATGCCCACTACGTTCACGGTAGCAGGGCACGCTTTCTCAAAGCAGGACCAGCCCATATCGCTGAAACGCCTGTCCATTCCCCTTGCTTCGATGTTTTCGATTGTTCGCCAGCCCGCGCAGAAGGATTTGGTTTTGGCGTCGCTCATCGGCAGGGATACTCCTTCTGCAACGATCAGTGTGCCGATTTTTAGGCTGTCGCACACGGCGCATTCCTTCGTGAGAGTTAAGCTACACGATCGCGTATGAGTCAGAGATCCTGGCGGTCCACAAACGCTCTCAGGCCGCGGGATCGCGATGGATGACGCAGCTTGCGCAGGGCCTTACTTTCAATCTGGCGGATGCGCTCACGCGTAACCTGAAAAGCCTGGCCCACCTCTTCGAGCGTGTGCTCTGAGCCGTCTTCCAGGCCGAAACGCATCCTGATGATCTTCTCTTCACGGCAGTTGAGTGTGCGCAGAACCTGGGCGGTCTTCTCTTTCAAGTTCACCTTGATCATTGCTTCGGTCGGAGACACACCGGTAGTGTCCTTGATGTAGTCAATCAATTTTGAGCCTTCATCCTCGCCTATAGGTGTTTCGAGCGAGAGTGGTTGTTGCGCAATCCTCTGCGCGCGGCGGACCTTCGCCACCGGAACGTCCATGCGTCGCGCAATCTCTTCAACGCTTGGCTCATGACCAAGTTCCTGGACCAGTTGGCGCGTGGCGCGGAGCAGCTTGTTGATGACCTCAATCATGTGCACGGGGACACGGATGGTACGCGCCTGGTCCGCAATAGCCCGGGTCACCGCCTGACGGATCCACCACG
>JBLMYN010000395.1:0-2636 GCA_050258305.1 Actinomycetota bacterium | reverse complement strand
GTCCAGCCGGGAGACGCCGACCCCACGCCCTTCAGCTTCCGCACAAAGAAGATCACGCAGCGGCAGGTGCCGTGCTATATCGCCTTCACCACGGAGGAAACGCACCGCATCATCCGCGAGAACGTGCACCGCTCGCCCATGTATTCGGGCCAGATCAAGAGCATTGGCCCGCGCTACTGCCCCAGCATTGAAGACAAGATCGTCAAATTCCCGGACAAGCTTACGCACCAGCTCTTTCTTGAGCCTGAGGGCCTGAACACGCATGAGATTTATGTGAACGGCATGAGCACGTCCATGCCGATTGATGTGCAGCTGGCGGTGATCAAGTCCGTGCCCGGGCTGGAGACGGCGGAGATGCTGCGTCCCGGTTACGCGATTGAGTATGACTCCATCGATCCGACCGAGCTCGAACGCACGCTGGAAGTGAAGAAGATCAGCCGGCTTTTTCTGGCCGGACAGATCAACGGAACCTCCGGCTACGAAGAAGCCGCATGCCAGGGAATCATGGCAGGAATCAACGCCGCGCTCAAAGTGAAGGGCGAAGCGCCGCTGGTGCTGGATCGCACCGAGGCCTACACGGCCATCCTGATCGATGACCTGATCAGCAAAGGAACCAACGAGCCTTACCGCATGTTTACTTCTCGAGCCGAGTTCCGCCTGCATCTGCGGATTGACAACGCTGACCGCCGGCTGACGCCGCATGGGCGCCGCGTGGGACTGATCAACGATGCGGCGTGGGCGGAATACCACGCAAAGCAGGAGCGGGCGAAAAAGCTCGCGGCGTTTCTGGAGAAGACGCGTGTATCGGGCGAGTTGCTGGAGAAGATTGTACGGGCGCAGCAGGAGAGGCTGGCGGCGGTGGCTTCGCCCGCAGCTTCGGAAGAGCCGGCCGCGGTTGCGGATTCGCAAAGCGCTACTGATGTGCCGAACGGCAACGGACTGGCGAGCGCCATAGGAGCAACGCTGGCGCAGCTGCTGCGACGCCCGGAAATCGTAATTGAAGATCTGGCCGGACTGGTGCGTGAGAGCTATCCGGAATTCTTTGCCGAGATTGCGGCGCTGTCTAACGACACACCATTCCGAGCGCAGCGAGGAACCTGCTCCGCAACAGCCGAGGGACGCAGTGACGCTCGCACCAACAGCGGCGGAGCCGATCCCTCACCCGGCCGCACAAGCATTTACAAACAGGAAGCAGCCGGCGCGGAGGCCGGGGTTCGGGATGGTGCTTCGTGGGAAAGTATTACACTCCCCGCTGCGGCACGCAACGAGATGAAGACGGTCGAGACGGAGATCAAGTATGCCGGCTATCTTGACCAGCAGAAAAAGTCCATCGAGCGTCTGAAAAAAGCAGAGCAGCGCGTGATCCCCGAGTGGTTCGACTACGGCAAGGTAAGCGGGCTTTCCCGGGAAATGAATGAAAAGCTGCAGCGCGTGCGCCCGCGCACGCTGGGCCAGGCCTCGCGCATCCCCGGAGTAACGCCGGCAGCGGTGAGCCTGATCAACGTGTATATCGAGATTCAGGGCAAGCGGTCCCCTGCGCCTGCCCAATCCGGGGCGTGACGAGGAAGCGGTAAAATTTTCGCTGTTCCCACTAACGACCCGGCATCTAAGACCAGAGTAGTTGAAAGGGAACTTCTCATGTCAGCTCGATTCCTTCTTGCACTGCCGTTCCTTCTGAGTGTTTGTTACGCGCAAGTTCAGCCGTCTCAATCGCCACATCGGCCGCCCAGCTCGTCCCAGATCTATGGTTTTGCAGGACCGATTCACACCAGCAAATATACGATCCGGAAGTTGGGAAATGACCCGAGATCGCAGCCGAAGCTGCGCTTCGCGACCAGGCAGAAAACGTGGATGGTCTTTGATGAATCCGGGCAACTGATTGAGGAAGGCGATCTCGATGCTGCGGGTAAAGTTGAGAATGTTGCACGGCGCTCCTATGACCGAGATGGGCAACAGAATTCGACCGAATTTTTCGATGGCCACAAGATTACCCGCTACCAACTGGAGACAGTCAACGCGTCAAACGGCGCAATAGAGCACAAAAATATTGTGAATGGCGCCTTACAATCCACGGTGCTTTCGAGAATCAATGCATCGAGGACCGCGGGGGAAACCACGGTTACCGATTCGAACGGAACAACCATGAGCCATACGCGATGGGAACAGGATGGGCGCACACAGACGGTGGAATCATGGGGGCAGGATGGCAAGTTCGTGTTTCACCTGCAGCGGAGCACGGACCAGGACGGCAATATCAGCGAATCCAGCAGGTTTGATGAAACAGGCCGCCTGGTTTCCACCATGTCTTTCTACAAGGGCGAATTGACTTCGTTCTGGCAGGACCCGGTCTGCAACTGCACGAATTCGGCAGCATTCCAGGGAAAGAACGGCAGCACGGTTTTTTACAGTACAGATAAGGCCGGCGAACTATTCAAAGAAGTCCAGTTGCATCCGGGACGTGTGACCAACCAGGAACTCGATGCCGACGAGCTTTATGACGAGAACGGCGGACTGGTGGAAAAACTTGCGTATACCTACGCTCGCGACGACCACGGCAACTGGACGAAGAGGACTGTGTCGGTGCTCAATCCGAGCACAAATGAGATGGTTCCGGTGGAAGAAGACACGCGACAGCT
>JBLMYN010000394.1:0-9119 GCA_050258305.1 Actinomycetota bacterium | reverse complement strand
TGGGCTGAGGCGCTTCCGGGGGGTTGCCGTTATTTTGATTCTGCGAGGGCGTATTGGCCTGCTGATTGTTCTGCTGATCTTCTGACGGGCCCGGATAGGTAGTTACCGGAGCAAGCGGCGGCTGCGACGGATTTACCGCTGTGCCTGAAGACGGTGTTTGCGACGCGGGGGCGGCCTGGTCCGGCGAGGCCGGTGTCTGTCCGTTCTGCTGTTGCTGCTGGGGCTGGCCCGGGTCTGGCTTGCTATTGCTCTGCTGGGCGAACATTTCCGGAGTCGCGGTCAGGGCGAGCGCGAGTGCCATGCTCAGGCTCAGGAACTTGAATCGGGTGCTTTGGATCTGCATAAATCCCTCACGAATCCACAGGCGTACCTGCTATTCGGTCTTGACTGAACTTCTGGCAGCGCTGGAAATGGCTGCCGGCGTACCCCGTCGTTTTTGGGCTCGGGCCGGCAGATACAGCCAGCGGCTCACATCAGCCTCTCTGTTCTGAATGTATTGGATGCGGTTTTTGAGGTAGCGGGCGAGGCTGGAGAAGCTGGTTTTATACCAGCAGCAGCGTTTCATGGCCGGCGAGAAACCGCAGACCAGGCGGATTCGGTTGAGCATCAACTCCCGCGGCAAAAGGAGGGAAGCGACAAAGCGGTGGTTTCCCTCCAGCAAGGTCAAAGGCCGGCTTTCATCCATTCCGATGAGCAGCACGGTGGAACGCGGTCCCTCATGCTGCATCAACGAGCACAATGCCTGCACCTTGAGCACAAAGGGGCTGGGATTCTGCCCGTTGCACAGGGCGCGCATGCGCTCGGCAACATGGATGGCGTTGAAGTTGCCGCGGGCCACGGTTCTCCACTGGGCACGGGGAAAGACTTTGACCCGGCCGGCTTCCTCCGGCTTGAAATCAATCTCCCACCATTGCGTATCCGGCGGCAGTTCCCGCCACATGCTTCCGCGGCGGCGAAACAGGAGTGCGCGGCGCAGCGCGTTCTCCTCAGGATCGGAGAGATCGGGTTCGTAAACAATGGTTTCAAACAGAGTTCGATCACGGTCGTATTCCACGTGATAGAACTCGGCCTTCAGGAATTCGGAGATTACCTCCTCCTCGGCGATGCGACACAGCTTTTTCACGTCGCCTCCACAGGCGCGCGCAGCAGGCGGCGCACGAACGGGAATGAAACCAGGGCCAGCATCAGGGTCATAAGAACAATGCGGACCAGGATGACCTCACGCAGGTCCTGGTGATAGAAACCAATGACTAAAATCAGGGCTCCGCTGATGAGAAGCTGGAACCAGCCGGTGTTGGCGATGCGCCGTGACATCTCATAGGCAATGACCACGACGCTGAGCGAATACAGCCCGGTGGCCGCCGCATACAGCGCGAGCAATGGTCCGATGTTGATGAACTTGGAGCCAAAGATCAGCCCCATGATGAAGTGGGGGAAGAGGGCTGCTCCGGCGACAAAAGCCAGCGAAATGCCAAGCACCAGAAGCAGAGGGACACCCATCGCCTCCCTGGACTTGCCCTGCTCCTGGCGCGCTGCTGTCACAGGAAACATTGCGTTCACGATTCCGAACCAGCAGATGAAATAGAGAAGGCGGCCGACCTGGGCGATGGCGGCATAAATCCCGGCCGGATCAGCGGGGAAGAAATGCTTCACCAGGAGAATGTCAACGTTGTTGATGATCACCTGTCCGATGAAGAAGACGATGGCCTGTAGCGCCTCGGCAAAAGAGGCAGGCTCCCCGGCTTCAGGATGGGCGCGCACCTCCCGAGGCGTACGCGGCAGGAAGTAGGCCATGATCACGGCGGCCGAAATGGCTCCAACCGCGCCCAGCGCGCCATATCCCGCAACCACAAGTCCCACGCCGACGACGAGCCGGGTAAAGGCCTCAGTAACAAAATTCCCTCCCAGGCGGGAGAACGAGCACACACCCTGCATGGCGCCGCGCTTCACGCCCACGGGCGCATATACGGCGATTCCGATGGCAAGCAGCCCAATCATCCAGTGATCGGGCAGGTTCAGATAGGCCGCAATGGGCTTCTGGGCCGCGAATAAAAGGACGGCAACGGCCAGGCTGGCGGTCCAGGCTTTGCCGAGCAGAGATTTGACGATCGCTGATTTCGCGCCGGCACTCTCATTTCTGGCCACAAACTTCGCGCACACAAGCTGGAAAGACAGACTGATGCAGGAGGCAAGGAGCAGCATGCTGATGGCTGCATTGATGTGCCCGAAATCCGCAGGCCCGAGCGTGCGGGCCATGAAGACGTTGTAAGTGAAGTTGAAGCCGGTCACCAGCAGCATGCTGACCAGCATGACCAGGCTGCCGCCGAGCACCAGCGAGCGGACGTTTCGCCGCCGGGGTTTGTCGGTCGCGGCCAGAGGCGGGTCCGCAGGGAAAGTTACGGCGCTATCGGGTTGCGACATTCGAGTGGCGTCCTGGGTGTTATGCCGCAGCCGGAGCATGCGGGCGCTTGTGCAAAAGCTGCTGCCGCATTGCGTTCGGCAGGAATCCGCTGAAGCTGCGGGCAGCATCGGTGGAGGTTTCGTAAATTTCAAACAGGCGCTCCGTGCGCGTGAGTTCCAATATCACGGACGCCTGAGGCGAGGGCCCGGCCAGTTTGAGATCGCCGTCGCGCTTGTGCGCCTCTGACATGCAGCGCAGGAGCATTTCCACGCCGGCGGCATCCAGTTGCACCACCTGGGAGAGATCGAATACCAGTTGCGGACGATCGGCGCACAAGAACGGCTGAACATCGCGCAGGAATTCGCGGGCGGTGCGCGCATTCACCCTTTCGGGCACTCTCTTCACCACCACCGGTCTGCTATTGATTTCCATGGGTCCTCGCTACAACAAGGTTGGAAGGGAACTCACTGGCGGCTTGCGCATCGCAGGCAGGGGCGCGATAGCCTGAGGCTGAACCCAGCGTGGGCGAAGTCTGGCGCAGTGCAGCATTGAGGTCGGGCTGGGGCGTGGCAGGCCGGTCAAAAATGCTGCGCCAGAACTTTCTGGGCAGGTAGGTTATGAGTTTCGCGGCGGAAAGCGCGAGTCGATTGCCGGGCGCCGCAGCATTGCGCAGGAGCTTGCCGTCAGAGACGCGCACGGCACAGTTCCGGCGCAGGTTCCAGATATGCGAATAACCGGCCACGGAGTGGGCGACTTCCAGCGCCGCTCCGAGTGAGCAATATGGAAGCACTGTGGAGTTTTCCACCACGGTGCCGCAATCGACATGGGCATGACGCTCAATGGTGCTGCAGCGCGTGATCACTGCGCCGGAACGGATACGGGCAAACGAGCCGATGAACGCAGGAGCAAGCACTCGCGCGCCCTTTTCGATCTGCGCGCGCGGCGCCATCCATACTCCGGGCCGGATTGGTTCGCCCGCCGGAGCAGTGTCAGTTCGAAGGGTAAGAATATCAATGGCAAACTGCCTCAGGTCCAGCGCATCCGCCAGGGCATTCACGTATCCGGAATGTTCAAACAGAGGACACTCACTGCGGCACCGGGACAACCTGCTGCGGAATAGCGATGCCGCGTCATTGCGGCGCGACGCGCTGATGCAGAAAGTGTCGAGCGCGCTGCCGTTTTGTGTTGCCTGGCTGACGCGGCAATGACGGTCCAGATGAGCCTGGATCATGCTCTCGTAGTCGATCTCGGCATAGGCGCCCAGGCGGACGAGTACAACCAGTTCCGCTCCTGCCTGCACCAGGTCGTTGAATGCGTTTTCCGCCGCGCGCCAGAAGCGGTCAGGCGGCGCAACGATTCGAGAAGCGCCCATCACCGCTTTCGGCACGCCGTCGTGAGGCGGCGCTTCAATGACCGTGCCTATCTGGGAGATTCCACATTTGCTCAGCCTTTCCGCGGTGCGCTGCAGAGGAGATTTGCCGGCGACGTCAATCAGTCCGGGAAGAAACCACGGCAGTGACGAGGAGTCACGTTGGAACGCCAGACTCGCAGAGTCGATAAGGATAAGGCCGCGAATATCCATAACGCTCACCCGAGGAGTCTCCGGTCTTGCGCTGTTCTCAACCGAGACTCAACGGCAAAGATCAATGAGAGCGCCTGCCTGGAGACGCAAGCATCGATCTGGATTGCAGTTGGCTTACTACCAGAACCCATGAGCCCCTCAGGTTTGAAGAAGAAATCTTCAGCCTGTTAAAAATTTGCTGTTGCGGCGGAAAGTATCAGAACCTGCGATGGTTGCGGCGCCTTAGCCCGCAAACGCAGCCGCCACGATTTCTAGCAGCAGTGTTGAAATAGATGAGGATTGACATGCTCGTGTTGTAAGGTCTGAATTTTTCCGGAAATCTTTTGCTGCTAATATTTTCGCCATGGCGGACACGGGCAAAATCTACTATTGGCGGATGCAATCGCCGGTGGGCACGCTGCTGCTGGCTACAACGGAAAAAGGGCTGTGCCGGCTGCAATTCGACCCCCAGCTGCCTGCTTCTCAGGCAGAGAACCCCTGGATTGAATCCAGCGAGAAACTGCGGCCCTGGGAAGAACAACTCAAGGCATACTTCCGAGGCGATCTGCGCGACTTCACCCTGCCGCTGGACCTGCACGGTACTCCCTTTCAGTTGCGTTGCTGGAAGGCATTGCGGGGCATTCCCTATGGCAAAACTTGTTCTTACGGGGACCTGGCGCAACGGGTGGGCAGACCGCGTGCCTTTCGCGCCGTAGGCCAGGCAAACCACAACAATCCGGTGGCGATTGTTGTCCCCTGCCACCGCGTGATTGGAGCTAATGGAACTCTTACGGGTTACGGCGGCGGGCTCAGCGTGAAGCAAGCTCTGCTGCGACTGGAAGCGGGTGAGCTTCCCGACCTGTTTTCCGGTCCGCAGCCAGCCTGCGCGAAGGAGAGTGCGTAGCGTTCCGGAAACAACGCAGTCCTGCAGCGGCTGCCGAGGGAAGTTGCCAGCGTGACACAATGGGCCCTATTCCGTCTCATTGTCACGGGCGGGCGGAAGTGCCCGGCGGTGAACCTTTTTCAGGCTCCGGATGGCTGGAAAGATCCGGCCTGCCGGCCGGGTGGGCTTTATTGCCGGTCTCCCCTGTGGGCGTTGTGTTGCCACTTGAGTCACCAATTGTAAGGTGGTTCACAACTTTCCTGTTTGACGCATAAGACTCGACGATGCGGGTAGCCGCCAGCTTCTGCCTGGGATTTCCAACTCTGCCCGATAGATCGATGAAACGGCCAGAGACGACCACGCTCACCGTGCCGCCAACCAGAGTGGGCTCCTTGTTAAGGGCCTGCTGGATCTGGCCCTGAAGCTCACGGTCAGAGGCGCGGGCCGCAGTGGACTGCGGGTTCTCCGTGAGCGGCACTTTTCCAGTGTTCACGGCCTCAGATCCGGCCACAGCCCCGCCAGATGCGTTCGTTGCTTCTCCAGGGATGGTTGCCGGTGAAATGCTCTGCGCTGCCGGGCCCGCCTGCGAAGCCTGGGTTGTACTTTGTGTGCGCTGATTCTGGCCCGGTGTTTGTGGCGCCGCATATGCAACCGCCAGAGCCAGAATAAAAAGAACCGCGTAAAGGGATTTATTCATAAACGCCTCTTAAACTCTGCCAGATGAGACATCCCGACTAATGTCGCCGCCGCGCATGGATGGTTGGATGCAAAAGTGCATGTTGCGGTTGAGAGCGGCGCGGGGTGACAGCAGTTAGTATTACGGTTACTTCGGTCTTGGGAAATCTTTCTTAAGGGCTGGATTTTACACGCCGGATTGCCTGAGAATAACGACAATACGGAATCGGAACCGTAGCAGGAGTTTGCCTGTAGCGGTACCGGTATGCAAAAGAAACGTAAGGTGCGGTTCCCTCGCCGCAACTTTTCCGGGATTCTCCCTTCGCTGTTGGCTGGGAAAGCCTGAGACGGAATAAGCGTAGACTCAAGATAGATATGCACGGCCATTCTCATTCTCACCGGCTGACTTCCAGAGCCCTGCGCTATTCGCTGCTGGCCACCTCCTTGTACGTGGTGGTGACGTTGATTGCGGGGATCCGTGCTCATAGTCTGGCGCTTATCTCGGAAGCCGGACACAATGTTACGGACGTTCTTGCTCTGCTGCTTTCCTGGGTGGCGGTTTTCATCCAGACGCGACCGCCAACCTCAACCAAGACCTTTGGCTATCACCGCGCCGGCGTACTGGCGGCGTTCATTAATGCGCTCACGCTGATAGGAATTGCGTTCTACATCTTCTATGAAGCTGTCATGCGAATGCGCAATCCGGTCCAGGTGCACCCTGCGTTGATGATCTGGGTTGCGGCAGCCGGTGTGGTGATGAACGGCGTGATCTCGTGGTTTCTCTTCCGCGCTTCTGACGACGTAAACATTCGCAGTGCGTTTATCCATCAGTTTGGAGACACGCTCTCCACCGGGGCGGTGATCGTCGGCGGCTGGGCCATTCTCTGGACCGGACACACATGGATCGACCCGGCGCTCTCCATCGGCATTGGCTGCCTTATCGTGTGGTCCTCACTCGGTATCATCCGGGAGACATTGAACATCCTGCTGGAGGGCGCGCCCCGCGGCATATCGGTGGAGCAGGTGGTGGCTTCGCTTGCCGGCGTGGATGGCGTGATTGACGTGCATGACGTACACGTCTGGAGCATTGGCTCGGATTCTCCGGCTCTTTCCTGCCACATACGGATTAACGACATCATGCTTTCTGAGTGCAACCTCATCCTGCAGAGGATCAGGCAGGTTCTCTCCGCGAGGTACCACATTGAGCACACCACCATCCAGTTTGAAAATGCGGTGTGCGACGTGGCGCACGGGTGCTTGATTCCCATCGGGAGCCATAAGCCGGGACGGCAGCCGGGTGTGAAAACCAGTTAGTTCGCCCAGCGCGATCTATTTCCCCGGCGCAAGCTTCTGGCGCTCGTAAATTTCGCGAACAGAATCCAGAGTGTCGGCCTCCTCGGGACCCTTGTCCGGCCGCAATCTCAGGATGCGCGGAAACCGCAGCGCGAACCCGCTTTCGTGGCGGTCTGAGCGCATCACATTGTTGAAAGCCACTTCAAGCACGATGCGCGGCTCCACCGTGTGCCGGAATCCCTGATCTTCAATCGTGTGCGCGAGAAACCAGTCTGTCATCCCGGCAATTTCGGCATCGGTCAGTCCCGAGTATGCCTTGCCGACATTCAGAAGCTGCTCGCCATCAAGCACGGCGAAGGTGTAATCACTCAGGACTTTGGCGCGCTTGCCATGGCCCCATTCCACGGCGGTTACGACAACGTCCAGTGTCGCCAGTTCGCGCTTCAGCTTGAGCCATGACTTGCCGCGGCGCCCGGGCGTGTATGGCGATTTCAGGTCTTTCACCATCAGCCCCTCGTTTCCGCGGGCGCGCGCCTGCTCAAAGAGGTCCTGCAGGTGCTCGGCGGAGCCGGCCTGCAATGCGGGTGCGAGCACCACACGGGCCGGGCCGGTCTCGACCGCAATGGAAGGCTCAAACACCAGTGTGCCCTGTGGATTCTCAGTGGCAGTTGCGACGGCATGGCCTACGTTGAACGCGCCGGCGGGCACGGCGGCAAACGCCTGTTCCAGAACGCGGCGGCGTTCCGAAAGAGGCCTATCGATGACAAGCTGATCTCCGGAAAAAAGAATGTCAAAGACCATATACACCACCGGGACGTTGCGGATGAGCTGCGAGGATACTTTCTTCCGGCCAAGTCTTTTCTGCAGCTCAGAAAATGGCAGCGCCTGATTCGCGCTTTCGCTCCAGGCGAGGATTTCGCCGTCCAGGATTGCAGGCTCCGGGAGCGCAGCCAGCGCGGGGGGCAGTTCGGGGAAGGATGCGCTGATTTCGTCTAAAGTGCGGGAAAAGAGCCGGACGCGCGGGTTGCGGCCGCCGCCACAATGCGCCTGCGCCCGGATGCCATCATACTTGTCCTCTACATCAGCGGGTGAGAAGTAAGAGAACGCTTCCTGCGCGTCCTGCGCCGGACTGGCCAGCATAAAGCCGAGGGGATGGAAGAGCCGCATGCTGGCCTCGTTCAGTTTGTGACGGGCAGCGAGCTTGAGCGTTTCCGCGATGTCGCCCAGCAGCATGTGAGCGCGCTGGACATCGGCGGGTTTCTCGCCGTACGCGGCCGCGATGGCTTCTTCCACCAGGCTCTCCTTGAGCCCTATGCGCAGATCGCCGGTGATGATTTTTACAATGTACCTGGCTTCCAGTGGCGTGGCCCGGCGCAGCAAATCTTCAATCAGCCGCAGCTTGTGCTCGGTGCGCGAGGTGCGGGCCAGCTCATCAAATATGGAAGCCAGATCGGGCAGCGTGACGGTGCTTGTGCTGGAAGAGCGGCCCTGCAGAATCTCTTCAGCGGCGGCGCCAAGGTCTCCGTGGCGGCGGTATGCGGCCGTAAGCGTGACATCCGGTCTGCCTGATACTTCAGCCAGCGCGCGCCACAGTAATGACCCACCCACGTTCAGCGTTCGCTCTTCCCATTTGGGAAACGCGCGGCCGGAGAGAAAGATTGCCGCCTGGGCCGCTTCTTCTGTGGGCCGGGCACGCAGATACTCGGCCAGCAAACTGATTTTTTCCGTCTTTTTGGACGTGGCGGCGACTGAGTCGGCGAGTTTGGAAAAGACTTGCATTGCGCTTGTCGTTAAGTGATTCGATGTAACCTCTTTAAAAATGCAACTTTATGGTTTGGTATCGCAATCGGCGGCGGCCGAAGCTCTTCCACTTTCCCATCAAACTGACGTTTGAATGCACCGGAACTTCTTACCGTCCCAGTAGTAAACGACGGTTGCAGCCTCGATCTCCGAGACTCCTATAGTGTCAAACGCGACCTTTATGGACCGGTCGGAATCTGGGGACTTGTACACGCCGGGAGCAAACTTACGAAGCACGATCACAACATCAACATGCGACGGAGCATCGATAACCAGCTTTTTAAATCCTTTAAGAATGGGCTTGAAGACCACAATCTGCTGCTCCAGAGTTTTCCCGTTACCTCGGACGAGATTGATCGCATATCCGATCTTCTTGCCTGTAAAATGACCGCGAATGATCCCTGGGCATTCATTGCTGTAGCTTTGATTCCATATTTGGCGATCGTCAGGAGAGGTAAGAACCTCAGGCGTAACTATCTTCCACCCGGGGAACTCTTTCTCAAGAG